>PCYF01000006.1:12842-13450 GCA_002762915.1 Candidatus Woesearchaeota archaeon CG10_big_fil_rev_8_21_14_0_10_32_9 | reverse complement strand
ATTCCAGTATGTTTGAAGTACCTTAGCTAAATCCGATTCTTGCGGAGAATAGCTAAAAGTTTTTGATTTGGGTGTACTAAAATAAAACTCAATCAAATCCCTATAAAACTCACTTCTTGTTTTGTGTTGTTTTTTTATTAATTTTTCCAGCTTATTATGTATTGCTGGTGGTAGAGAAAAACCTACCACCTTAGTAGTGCGTGCCATAGTTAAACTAAGTTAAACTTGTTTTAACTAGATATTATCATTATTAATACTGGGTGTAAATATTAAAATAGTATCTTAACTATTAACGAATTAAAAAAGCTAAATCCTAAATCCTAAATCCTAGATCATAAACATCCTTTATTTGGTTTTTCGTTGGCTGGCACGGTGCGGGCGCGGTAAATTCAGGATGACGATTTTTAAATTTCTTTTCACACCTTACGTTTTCAAGGTTTATGATTTTTTAATACTTATTCTTATCATTATTGGTGCAAATTCAAGGTGCGTTAGCTGTTAGCTTTTTCTAAACTCATTAGGAACTTATTTACATCATCACTTGTTGATGTTGTAAAGTACTTAAATACCTCACTTGGTTTAACCCACATTAAATTTTTAAGATCTTT
>PCYF01000006.1:12395-12759 GCA_002762915.1 Candidatus Woesearchaeota archaeon CG10_big_fil_rev_8_21_14_0_10_32_9 | reverse complement strand
TTATGTTTATTGAGAATTTGTTTATTTGTCCTGCAGCAACGCCATTTTGTATTAATATATTTGTTCCATGGCACTTGAGTGTTTCAAATAACAAGGAGGACATTTTGTTTGCGATTTGCATCATTTTTTGTAATAAAGCATCTGGAACTTGTTCCAATACGACGATGTCTTGGATTGGTGCAATTATGATTTGTCCTGGAACTATTGCTTTTCTAGGCACTAAGACCATTATATCTTCATCTTGTGTTATAAGTTCGGTTTCCATTTTTTTTATGTGAATAGTTTTGATATTTTATCTAGATCTTCTTTTGATACTTCTTTCGCATTTGGTTTTTCTTTTTTAGCAACTGGTTTAGGTTCGGTC
>PCYF01000006.1:0-12365 GCA_002762915.1 Candidatus Woesearchaeota archaeon CG10_big_fil_rev_8_21_14_0_10_32_9 | reverse complement strand
TTTAATAACTTGAATTTTGTTTCATCAACAGCAAGTAAAGAAGGATTTAATTTTATGTCATCGTTGTCTTTTCTTGGAATAATATGAACAATAAAATGAGGGGATTTTTGTCCGGCAATAGCGCCGTTTGCAATAAATACAGATGTTCCCGAAACTGAAAATGCTTTTAGTAATTTTGCGGATATTTTTTTTGAGACTTCAGCCATTTTTCCAACTAATTCTTGATCCATTTGAGGCATTATTTGGATGTGTTTCTTCGGCATAAGTAAAGTATGTCCCTCTGTTGCGGGATTTATATCCAGTATTGCAAAGAAATCGGAGTCTTCATAGACTTTTTTTGAGGGAATTTGTCCAGAAATTATTTTACAAAAGATACAGTTTTGTTTTTGTATTTCTGCAAACTGTTCAGGAGTCATATTTTTTAGTTCTTCTTCTGTTGGTTGTGTCATCTTTTACTTAATTCAAGTTAATTTCTATATAAATGTTGCTTTACTAATAGAATTCAGCCAATATTTATTTAAAAGAAAATGACTTCCGAGAACTATGGTTCATGATCATGATGTTGAAGTTGCAGAATTAGAAGCAAGAGAATTAGAAAATAGAACTCTTATTGAGAAGAATTTTTTTGAGGAACTTGTTCAGTTTGTTAAAGATAATAAGCCTTCTAAGGACGATGTTGCTAAACATAAAGTTGTTCTTTGTAGGAAGCTTAAGATGAAAAAGATTCCTACGGATATTGAGGTTCTTTTGAATGCGAAGGAAGAAGATCTTACTTTTTTAAGACATTATCTGGAGACAAAACCTGTTAGAACAAGTTCTGGTGTTGCGGTAATTGCAATTATGACTGCTCCGTTTAAGTGTCCTCATGGTAAATGTACTTATTGTCCTGGTGGCCCTTCAAGTTTCTTTGGAGATGTTCCTCAATCGTATACTGGGCATGAGCCTTCTACGATGAGGGGAATTAGAAATAATTATGATGCTTATTTACAAGTTATGAATAGATTAGAACAATACATCGCCATAGGTCAGAATCCTGATAAAGTTGAATTAATTATTATGGGCGGAACATTTCCTAGCTTTTCTCAAGAATATCAAGAGACTTTTGTGCGAGATGCACTTCAAGCCATGAATGATTTTTCCGTTTTGTTTTACAGAAATAAAAATGAAGGATTAGAAGATCTTGATATTGATAAGTTCAAAGAGTTTTTTGAATTGCCTGGAGATATAAACGATAAAGATAGAACGAAACATATTCATTCTAAATTATTGAAGTTAAAAGAAACAAATTGCAAACCTCTTATCGAAGCTCAAACCACAAATGAGCTTGCTAAGATTAGATGTATTGGTATGACTATTGAAACGAAGCCTGATTGGGGTTTGTTAACTCATGGTGACGAAATGCTTAAACTTGGTTGTACAAGGGTTGAGTTGGGAGTTCAGACTTTATATGAAGAGGTTTTGAAAGAGACTCACAGAGGTCATACTTTAAAAGACACTATTGATAGTGTTAGAATTCTTCGAGATCTTGGTTTTAAATTAAATTTTCATATGATGCCAGGATTACCCGGAGTTACGAAAGAAAAGGATATTTGGTGTTTTGAAGAATTGTTTGCTAATCCTGATTATAGGCCTGATATGCTTAAGGTTTATCCAACGATGGTTATGCCTGGAACTAAGCTCTATCTTGATTACAAACAAGGTAAATTTAAGCCTCTTTCTACTGAAGAAGCTGCCGATATTCTTTCTGAGATGATTAATTTTGTTCCACGGTATTGTAGAATTATGCGTGTACAAAGGGATATTCCTACGAAGTATTCATTTGAAGGAATTACAAAAAATAACTTAAGACAGCTTGTTGATTCTGATATGAATCTAAAAAAGTATAAGCAACAAGATATTCGTTCAAGAGAAATAAAGGCTGAAAAGATAAAAGATCCTGTTGATTTTGAAATAATTGAATATGACGCAAGTAAGGGTAAAGAATTTTTCATTAGCTTAAAAGATTCAGCAGATAAACTTGTGGGTTTTGTAAGATTAAGATTCCCATCAGAAGCTTTACGCGAAGAATTTACTAACGAAACCGCGATGATAAGGGAACTACACGTTTATGGTAAGGCTGTTGCAATTGGAGAAGATGATGGAATGGTTCAACATAGAGGCTTTGGAAGGTTGTTAATGACAAAGGCAGAAGAAATAGCTAGAACAAATAATAAAACTAAGATGTTGGTCATTTCGGGCATCGGCGTAAGACAGTATTATAAAAATATTGGATACAACTTAGAAGGACCTTATATGTCTAAAGCACTTTAAAAAGAAATTTCGAATTTTAAGAATTAAAGACGTAAAACGAAAGGTTTATATATGTCGACTCCAATCATGAGAACAGATATATTCAAGTTAAAATTAGAGGAAACAAATTATTTGGAGGGAAAATTATGGCAGGATTCTTTTCTTTAAAGAAATTCAAAAAATCGACGTATGATGACGATGATTCGTTGGAAGCTGAAAACGAATACGTTGAATTAAGTACAGATATGCAAAGGGGAACCTCTTCGAAAGTAATCGTAAGACCTTTTGTTATGGAAGATTTTTCAGATATCAAGAATGTTCTTGAAACTCTGAGAGAAGGAAACACAATTTGTTTGCTTAACATTAGTCCTTTGAGAGAAAAGGATATGATTGAGTTAAAAAGAGCAATAAACAAATTAAAAAAGACTATCGAAGCAATTAATGGAGACATTGCTGGTTTCGGTGAGGATTACATTGTTGTTGTTCCAAGTTTTGCTGAAATCTATAAATCTTCTTCAACAGATAATTCTCAATTAGAAGATTAATTTTTTTATTTTGTTTAAACTTTTATATTTTAATTCTATTTTTGTGTACAACAAAGTTTTTAAATAAAGTTGTAGTTATTTAAGTATGAGTAATGATGATTATCAGTTAGAAGAAATAGAAGGAGAATTTTGTCCTTTCTGTAATAAAAAAACCTTAACACTTAGACAATCTGAGAGAGAAGTTCCCTACTTTGGAAAGTTAATTATTTTCTCTATGGATTGTGAAAATGAAGAGTGCAATTATCATAAAGCAGATGTTGAAGCTGAGGAAGACAAGACTCCTATAAAGTGTTCTTTTGAAGTTACTTCAGAAGAAGATCTAAAGGTTAGAGTAATAAAATCATCAAATGCCACTGTTAAGATTTCTCACGTAGGAAGTATTGAACCTGGTCCTGCAAGCAATGGTTACGTTACCAACATTGAAGGAATAATAAATAGGATGAAGAAGCAAATAGAAATTGTTAGAGATACTGCAGAGGATGAATCCGATAGAAAGAAAGCTAAAAATATTCTTAAAAAATTAACAAAAGTATTAATGGGCTCTAAATCATTAACTATTTCACTCGATGATCCTTCTGGGAACTCTGCAATAATAAGCGAAAAAACAGTTATAAAAAAATAAATATGAGCAGTACTTTTTGTGCAACGTATATTTCTCCAATAGGACCCATTAAAATAAATTGTAAAGATAATAAATTAATATCTTTACAGTTTACAAATCACAAAGAAAGAAGTAAATCTAATAACTTTAATAATTGTGCAAAAAAGGTCATAACCCAATTGGATGAATATTTTTTAGGTAAGAGAAAACGCTTTTCCCTGCCTTTTGAATTAGAAGGAACTACTTTTGAACAAAAAGTGTGGCGAGAAATCCTACGCTTAAAATTTGGAGAAACAATTTCCTACAAGAACCTTGCTATAAATATTAATCATCCTAAAGCAATTCGAGCAGTAGCAAATGCTTGCGGTAAAAACAAACTACCTTTAATTATTCCTTGTCATCGAGTTGTATCCTCCAATAGCATAGGAGGTTATTCCGCAGGAATTTCTAAAAAGAAATACTTATTGAACTTAGAATTAGTTGATATTAAATCTTTTTAATTCTATGTTTCCTGTTTTTATTTTGATTTCAACTTGGTCATCTTGTGTTAATTTTGATAATTTTGTTGCAACTTCTGATAAAAGAATTCTATTTCCACGGAAATCAAGTGTTGAAATTATACTTCCTTCATTATTGACATTATTCATTACTTCTTTTTTTCTCTTTTCGCTATCTTTAGAATATCTTTCTTTTGTTCTTTCAAAAAGATGCTTAGCTATTTTATCTGCAATATCTACCTTGGTTGCAGCAGTAATTCCTTGCAAACCAGGACTTATATTAGTCTCTATTACTAATGGTCCACGAATACTTTGAAGAATATCTACTCCACATATATCTGCACCTGTTGCTTTTGCTGCTTTTATTGCGATATCTTTCGTTTTCTCATCTAATTCTATTGCTTCACATGTTCCTCCTGCGTGAAAATTAGATCTTTTCTCATCAGGCGCGCCTTTTCTCATCATTGAAGCTACAACTTTATCTCCAACAACAAACACTCGAGTGTCTGTTGCATCAGTCTCTATGTATTCTTGTATTATGAATGATTGTTTTAATGCAGTTAATGCATCAAGTATTGATGATGCTGATCCGAAGGAATCTGCAAACATAACTCCTTTTCCTTGTGTTCCTTGCGGGAATTTCATTATGATTGGATAATTCATATTTGATAGAACTTCTTTTGCTGCTTTTACTGTTGAACTAATATATGTTCTAGGCATTGGTATACTATGCTGTTGCAACATAACTTGTGTAAGTAATTTATCGTGTGCAACAGTAAATGCACTTGGTTCTATAGCCATATAACACGAATCATATCTTAATGTTGTAAGAGTTCTCAGAATTTGACTATATCTAAATGATCCTTTAGCGTATATACAGTTATATTCATTCAATGGTTTTCCTTGATACAAAATCTGAGCAGTATTTCCAGAAATATTAATCTCTAATTCCATGACATTTATTTCATCTACTTCATCAAAGTATTTTCTCATTGCATCCAGAGTCCATTTTGAACTTATACTTCCTTGACTTATTATTGCAGCATTTATCATTTTTTATTCCTTACTACATCTATTGATGGATCAACCATAAATCCTTTACTTAATACATTTCGTCCAATTAGAACTTTGTATCTCATATGGCTTCTGTCTGTAACAGTAAATTCTGTTTCAATGAGTTTGTCTTTTAATTCAATTTTAACTTTAATTATTGGTCTAATAGCTGTGCCATTTGCATTTTTTACGCTTCTTGTTCTCAGCATTGGGCCAAGGTCTAATTCTTTTACAAGTAATGCATGTATGGAACTTCTTGTTGCGCCCGTATCAATTCTAGCAGGAACTAAAGATTTATGATGCGCTCCTTTTATAGTAACAAACTCGGTGGCCCCAACTATTATTTTTTTGTCCATCTTTGTTTAATAGAATCGTTCCTTGTTTTTAAAGGTTATTATAGCATTTTAAGATGACCAGTTACTCGATCAATTTTTTGTTCTTCATCTGGTCCTATTCCTAATACTGTTGCAGTTCCTGGTTCTAGAAATGTTCTTCCTGCATCATTTATCCATCCAACTTTTAATCCTTCATTTTTTGCAGCTTGCAACATTTTTTTTAATTCGTTAAGACTGTCAACTTTTAATACAACTTTTTTCATTCCTTCTTTTAACCATCTTTGAACTAACTTAGGATCGCTATTAATAACTGCTTCCACACTACCATGAGCTACTTGTGCCGCTAATTTTCCTTTCGGCATCTTTAAGTCATTTCTTACCAATATAACTTGTTTTAGTTCCATTTTCATTAAACAGCAAGTCTACTTTTTAAATTTTTGTGGTTTACTCTTGTTTAGAAATAATCTTTTTATCAATCTTTGAATTACAAAGTTAATTGGACCCATTGTTAAGTAAACTATTTGCATCCAAACAGGAGCATGTATACATTCGCAAATTGGCAATCCAGGGTACATTCCTGTTGCAGCATTTCTAATTAAAAAGACGTGATAAGATAATGTTTCTATTGTAATTAGACTAAACCAAAACACGAGTATGTATACAATGAATTGTTTTGTGAAGCTTTTGAACTTTAGCCAGTTACTTACATGAACTGCACATAGATACACAAGGAATAATCCTGTTGCCCACAATAAGAATGGATAAACATTAAGTCCAAAAAGAATCATTACTTCTTGATTGTACCCATATTGTTTGTTTCCAACTAGCATCCACAAAGCCGCTTGTATGGTTGCAATCAAAAAAACTGGAAGAAGATTTTGTCTTTTTGAAATAATCAAATATATAGGAATAGATAGAAATATTGCTAAGAACGCGTAATCAGGACGAATTATCAGAAGTAGTATTGTTGCAAGAATTAGAATAAGAAAATCATACAAAATTAATTTATTTTGTTGATTCATTTATTGTTTCACTCCCAGTTGCATAAATTACTAATTTATTACTTTTTATGTCATTTATTAATTTATCTGTAATTTTCCATGCTTCTTCTAATTCTTCAGACGTCAAGAATATTGCTTTTTCTTTTTTCATGCTTTCTTCTATTATTGTTTGGTAGCTTTCTTTTGTATTTGCTTTAAACTCGCAAGATGGATAAAAGTTCAGTAAAACGTGTCTATATTCATTTGTATCTGCATTGAGTCTCATATTCATAGCAAGATCAACATTTTGCGTTGGTTGAATATTTACCGTTAATTTATTAGGCGGCGTAGTTGAATCACAATAAACCGTACAGGGGTCTTTCTTATAAGTTAATTGTATAAATGCTTTTTTTTCTTTTAAGTTCTTTCCTGTTCTTAGAAGGATTTTTGTTCCTTTCCATCTTGAATTTGTGGATATGAATTCTGACTCAACATATGTCTCAGTTCTTGATTCAGGCAATCCTTTTTGTTTTAATTCTGCCACATATGTTTCATATTGTCCTATTGTTGAGCGAACATGCTTTAATTTAGAAATGGCATGTTTCTTTTGAATTTTTATTTTACGCATATCATCAGAAGCAGGAGGATTCATTAAAATAAATGATACAACTTGCAATAAATGATTTTGCAACATGTCTTTTATCGCTCCAGCTTCATCATAATACTCTAGTCTATCAAAAACTCCAAAGTTTTCTTGAACATCCACTCTTATTTCCTCAATGAATTTCGAGTTCCATGTTTTTTCGAAGAAAGGATTGGACAATCTTAAAGAGAGAACATTATTTACTGTTTCTTTTGCAAGATAATGATCCACCCGACATATTTCCTCTTCTGTTAAATATTTAATCAAGCTTGAGTTTAATTTTTTGAATGATTTTAAATTTGTACCGAAGGGTTTCTCAAATAAGATTTTTATTGGAATCTGTTTTTCAACACTTATAGCTTTTGCAATCTGACTAAAATATTTGCTACTCGTTGCTAAATAAAACAGTCTTAAATCAGTTTTTTGTTTGTCAAAATCATCTAATTTCTTAGTAATACTCTCCACATCTCCTTCTTTTCGAAAGTCTATTACATCATATTTTAATTTAATTTCTTCACTCAGAAATACGTTATCTTTAGCCAAATATTCTCTATATTCTTTTTCGTTAAATGGCCTTCTTCCAATACATAGCAAATTTATTTTTGTGTGTTTAACAATTTCATTTAACGCAGGAATTATTTTCTTCTTAGCTAAATCTCCTGTAGATCCAAATAGTACAAAGGTTATTTCTTTTTTTTGTTCAATAGGTTCATTCATTTTTAATCAGTTATTATTTTATATCAGTAAATACATATGATTTTTTTATGCGTTTTACAAAATTTACAGGAAACTCTTTTTCTTGTAAGGATCCTTCTTGAAACTCTTTTAATAAGTCTTTCTTTTTTTCTCCTAAGAAAAATGTAAAACAAACCTTAGCACTCTTCATTATTGACATTGTTGCAGTAATTCTTCGATTAGGTTTTTTTGGAGAATCTTCTATAAAGATATATCCTTTTTTCAAATAATTTTTTCTTGGAAACACACTAGCCACATGACCTTCAACACCTGCACTTATAATTATTATATCAAAACCATATTTGTTCTTTGTTTTTAGCAAATCGTCATATTTTTCTGCATTAATAAATGGATTTCCATCAGCTCTAATTTCATGTATCCTTGAGGACGACATTATTTTTGAAAAGTATTTTTTTATTTTTGGATAATTTCTCATAGATTGAAAAGACGTTATTCTTTCATCCAATAAAAATAACTCTACATTACTCCATTTGCTTTTTGATTTAGATACTATCTCATAGAATTTTGTTACACTTCCTCCAGTAACCCCAATAGTAACTACGGCTTTTCGTTGACTAATTGATTCTATTTCCTGTTCTAGAAGTGTTGTAGCTATATCAAATAATCTTTTTAACTTTCTTTCTTTTAAAATAATCATTTTATCCTCTTTTTTACATATATTTCCAATTATTATATTTTTTCTTAAACATAAAAACAACATCTTATTTTTTTGTTACTTTATGTCCACCGAATTCGTGTCTAACTGCAGCAATAGTTCTTTTTCCTAAAGAAAATTCAGATGTTTTGTCTTTCCTTATGTTTACTGCAACATCAAATGCAGGAGTAAATCCTTTCACGCTAGCCTTAGTTGACTGCAGTTCATCAGTAGTCACACTGCCTATTTCAGTACTTATTTCATTGAAATCTTTTCTTTGTAGCGCTTGCGTTGTTAATTCTAATAACAAACTTCGAATAACAGATGCAGGTTCCCAAACTTTTGTTGCTTTGTCTAATTGTATTGGATGTTTAAATTTACTTAATAATTCAACTCCTTCTGCAAGTCCTTGCAAATACACGTATTCAATAATATTATGAACACTCTTAACAAAGTGTCCACTTCCCGTAGGACCAAAATATCCATATCCATTTGCAGGCGCCAATGCTTTGCATAGCGGTTCAATTTTTTCAAACACAATTTCTGGCCCACCAATCATCAGAGTGTATCCGTTCTCCAAACCCAATACTCCTCCAGACACTCCACAATCAAAGAAATGAACATCATATTTTTTACACCATTCTGCATGTTTTTCTGCGTTCTCATAAAAATCATTTGCTCCATCAATTATTATGTCTTCTTTTTTTAATTTTGGTAGAAGTTCTTTTATTGTATTGTCGGTTACTTCTCCTGCAGGAAGCATAATCCAAATTATTTTTTGATCAGGCAATTTAGCAATTAGCTCGTCAATATCTTTTGAGGGCATTGCACCATAATTCTCTATTTCAGCTACTTTATCTTGTGATCTGTTGTATGCAACTACTTCAATTTTATGTTGAAGCAATCTCTGGGTCATAGGAAAACCCATTCTACCTAATCCAATAAATCCCATTCTCATAAAAACACCCCTATAAAGACAGACATTTTGTAAATTTATAAAGTTTTCTTATGTTCTTAGAAAAGCTTATAACTTGATAAACACTAACAATTTTGAATTTAACATGGAAAAGAAAAATTATTCAGAATTATCCGTTGAAATGCACAAAGAAAAAAAAGGAAAACTAGAAGTTATTTCTAAGATACAAGTTAAAGATAAAGATGCTTTATCAATTGCTTACACTCCTGGAGTTGCCGAACCTTGTAGATTAATCGCAAAAAATAAAGAAGATGTTTACAAATACACAATTAAGGGAAATACTATCGCAATAGTTACTGACGGAACAGCAGTCTTAGGTTTAGGAGACATAGGTCCTGAAGCGGGACTTCCAGTTATGGAAGGTAAAGCTCTTCTGTTCAAAGAATTCGGCGGAGTTGATGCGTTTCCAATTGCGATTGATTCTAAAGATGTAGAAGATATAATTAAAACTGTTAAATTAATTAGTCCTGGTTTTGGAGGAATTAATTTAGAGGATATTTCTGCACCAAGATGTTTTGAGATTGAAACACGTTTAAAAAAAGAACTTAATATTCCTGTTTTTCATGATGATCAGCACGGCACTGCAATTGTTGTTCTTGCCGGTTTGATTAATTCTTTGAAACTTGCAGGTAAATCTTTTGATTCAATAAAAGTAGTTCTTTCAGGAGCTGGTGCTGCAGGAACTGCAATAACTAAATTACTTTTGAGTCAAGGAGTTAAGAGAATAATAATGGTTGATAGGGAAGGAGCTATTTATTCAGGTAGAGAAAAAAACATGAATCCTATGAAAGATGAAGTTGCAAAAATTACTAATCTTGACAAAGAAAAAGGATCTATTGCAGATATATTAAAAGGAGCTGATGTTTTCATTGGAGTTAGTGCACCTGGTCTTGTTACAAAAGAAATGGTTGAATCAATGAATAAAAATCCAATTATTTTCGCGATGGCAAATCCAACCCCAGAAATTATGCCTGAAGAGGCTCATGCTGCAGGAGCATTTATTGTTGCAACAGGTAGAAGTGATTATCCTAATCAAATAAATAATGTTCTTGCATTTCCAGGAGTATTCAAAGGAGCGTTAGCGGTTAGAGCAAGTGATATTAATGAAGAAATGAAAATTGCTGCAGCTCATGCAATTGCTGATGCAGTCAAAGATGTTAGTGTTGACAAAATTATTCCTTCTCCTTTTGAAAAAGGTTTAGCGGATCTTGTTGCAAACGCAGTAAAATCTGCAGCAATCAAATCAGGAATTAATAGAATTTAATTTATTTGTACAAGAGTTCTTTGTTTTTAATTGTACTTACTAATGTGTCTATTGAATTATTTTTATTCTTGACTTCTAATTCTGGAAATCCATCTTTATTTAAATCAGAAATAAACCTAATATATTCAAATGAATGTTGGTTGTCTATTTTTTTAGAAGAATGTATAACCTCAGGATTCAGACACAAATATACTCCAATAATTGCACCAACAACAGTAATAGTTGTAAGGTAATAGTTTACAAATTTCTTTTGCTCAGGTGTTAAGGGTTTATCTTCATCCATACCCTAAGAACAGTTATTCTATTTTAATAGTTTTTCAAAACAAACATCTTACTTACTAGAATACCGGGCATCTAATTCAAGCAAGAAGTTTTCCGGACTTTTCTTTTCGGTTTGCACAACGTCTTTTTTATTTGCCAGGACTATTGGTAAATCAAATCCGAAGGCCATTCCTAATTTGAATAAATCTTCTTTATTACGTCCATTCCAAGTTACAACGTATTCATCTAGTGTAGTAAGTCTTTGTTTTTCTTCAAGCATTTTGTTAACAAAAGTAGATTCTCCATATTTCAAAGTGTGATTTGAATATTTTTTCACAAAAAGGGAAATGTAATCAAGTAATTTGTTTCTTAATACTTCAGGATTTGCAAGTGTTAATTTTTTTTGGTTTGCAAAAGTCATTCCTAAATCAACAACACTACCTTCACTCGCAGGATTGTAGAATATGTGTATTTTTCCAGAATGTTTTATGATATATTTGTTTGTATTCATAATAGTTAATACTGATGGAGTATCTTGAAATGTGTGTCTGGAAGGATAATAAACTTGAAATCCTCTAGATTTTATTGAGTCAATGTATTTAATCACTTTTGCAATTTCGTCAGGAGCTGCTCCTCTTACAGAACTTATTAAAAATATTCTTTTTTCTATTGAAGTATCAAGAAATTCTTCAACTTCATTTATGTTTTCTTCATTATACTTTATTCTAAATGCGTCCGATCCATGCATAAGTCTAGAACTAAGTCTTAATTCTTAAGGTTTACTATTGTTTTGTAGTTAGTTTCGCAATTTCTACTATATCTTCTGCAGAACATCCTCTACTTAAATCGTTAACAGGTTTGTTTAATCCAAGCGTTATTGGTCCAATTGCTTTCGCACCAGCAAGTCTTTCCACAAGTTTGTATGCAATATTTCCTGAATTTAAATCTGGAAATATGAACACGTTGTATTCTTCTGATATCGCTCCTTTTTGTTTAGCAATAGTCTTTGATATTGCTGCGTCAAATTGAATTTCTCCCTCTACTACAATTCCCTTTAACTTCTTTTTTACAAGTTGTGTTGCATTTCTCACTTTGATAGCAGAAGAATGATTTGAAGACCCTTTTGTAGAGTATGATAACATTGCAATCTTTGGAATAAATTTCATTTGCTTAACAAATTCAGCTGTATTTATTGCAATTTGCACCAACTGTTCTTCGTTCGGTTCTATGTTTAATGCGCAATCTGCGAAGAAATAAGTTTTGTTTTTTATTTTCATTAAAAAAACAGTTGAAGCCCATCGTCCTTTTTTTACACCTATTTCTTTTAACGCTAAACTGAATGTTTTTGAAGAAGGCCATGTTGCTCCAGCAACTATTCCTTGTAGTTTTCCTTGTTTAAGTGATTTAATTGCTTCTTCAAATGAAAGACTTTTTTCAACTATTGCTATTTTTTGTTGTTCTATAATCTTTGTCGCTTTCTTTATTCTAGAATCATTTTGTTCCGGCAAGGATATTATTGGAAGAGATTTTA
>PCYF01000043.1 GCA_002762915.1 Candidatus Woesearchaeota archaeon CG10_big_fil_rev_8_21_14_0_10_32_9 | reverse complement strand
AATGTAAGACTCCTTACTGGAATAAACCTAAAAAGAGGAAAAAATGATAGCATTACATCTACATAATAATATAATAAGTTTTTTTCTTTATATTATTATAGATAGATTAAGATTATTGTATAAATCAATCAATTATTTACTACTTACTAGTTCATTAGTCAAAAAATGAGGGAACACATTGTGTTTTAATACTGCGTGTTTATTTTGGTTGGTCTCTCCCCCTGTTTGTGAGGCAATGAACTCCAAAGTGACAACAGACATATGTCAAGTCTACACTTACAAAATGTAGATTTTTGTCAAGTGCAACAAAAAATCGCGATAAACATATAAATAAATGGAGTTATATGAATCCATATGGGAAGAAAAACTGTAGCATTAAGTTTAGATGAAGATGTTTATGAACAATATCAAAAATATTGTGAAGAACATCACATGATACTATCAAGAAAGGTAGAAGCACTCATGAAGAAAGAATTAGAGGATACTAAAAATGTTTGAACAAATATTCAAGAATGTTGATGATATACTATGGAAGGATGCCGGTTGTGGCAGTGAATTAGATTATGTAGAACAAACTTCATGGGTTTTATTCTTAAAATACTTGGATGATTTAGAAAAAGAAAAAAAAGTAGGAGCAGAACTTGCTGGAAAAACTTATGAAAGCGTAATCGCTCCAGAATTTCAATGGAGTATTTGGGCAGTACCAAAAGACAAAGATGGAAAATTAGATCATCATAAAGCAATGACTGGAGATGACTTAGTAGATTTTGTCAATCAAAAATTATTCCCTTATCTCAAGAAGTTTAAATTAGAATCTGAAAGTGCAGATACTATTCAATATAAAATTGGAGAAATATTTAGCGAATTAAAAAACAGAATTCAAAGCGGATATAACCTTAGAGAAGTTATCAATCTAATTGATGAATTAAAATTCGGTACAAGTGCTGAGAAGCATGAAATGTCCCATCTCTACGAAGCAAAAATCCAAAATATGGGTAATGCTGGAAGAAACGGTGGAGAATATTATACACCACGTCCACTGATTAAAACAATAGTTAAAATTGTTAAGCCAGAAATTGGAAATAAGATTTATGATGGTGCTGTTGGTTCTGCTGGTTTTTTATGTGAAGCATTCAATTATCTTAATCATCCAAACTTAAGCACTGTTGAAGATGAAATCTTGCAGAAAAAAACCTTCTATGGAAAAGAGAAAAAATCTCTTGCATATATAATTGGAATAATGAATATGATTTTTCATGGAATCAGTTCTCCAAATATAATCCATACAAATACATTAGCTGAAAACATTACAGACATACAAGAAAAAGATAGATACGATGTAGTACTAGCAAATCCTCCTTTTGGTGGAAAAGAAAGAGTAGAAGTACAACAAAATTTTCCAATTAAAACTTCAGAAACAGCATTCTTATTCTTACAGCATTTCATTAAAATTTTGAAAGCAGGTGGTCGTGCTGGTGTTGTTATAAAAAATACTTTTTTATCAAATACAGATAATGCATCAGTTTCTTTGAGACGACATTTGCTTGAGAATTGTAATCTGCACACTATTTTAGACATGCCTCAAGGAACATTCTTAGGAGCAGGAGTAAAAACTGTCGTATTATTTTTTGAGAAAGGAAGTGCTACTAGAAAAGTTTTCTATTATCAACTAAACTTAGATAGGAATCTAGGAAAAACAAATCCTTTGAGTGAAAAAGACTTAGAAGAATTTGTTCAACTCCAAAAAGAGTTCAAAGATTCTGATAATTCATGGAGCGTAAATGTTGGAGATATAGATCAAACCACATTTGATTTATCTGTAAAAAATCCAAATAAAAAAGAAGAAGCACCGCTTAGAGAACCATCTGAGATTTTAGATGAAATTGCATCGCTTGATGCAGAAAGTGCTGAAATCTTAAAAGAGATTAAGGAGTTATTATAATGGCTTGGGAAGTTAAGAAATTAGCTGATATAAAAAGCATAACATTTATGCGAGGAAATGGTTTAAATAAATCTGTGTTAGATGATAATGGAACTAAAAAATGTATTTTATATGGTGACTTATACACAAAATATGCCCATCCAATTATTAAAAAAATAGTCAATAGAACAAATTTTGAAGGAAAAGTTAAATCTAAAAAAGGAGATGTTTTAATTCCCGGAACTACAACCGCTGACGCTTTTGGAATTGCGATTGCTAGATCAATTAATGAAGACGGGATTTTCTTGGGCGGAGATATAAATATCCTTAGAACAAATAATGAAGAGTTACTTTCTGATTTCTTATCATATTACATTAATGGGCCCGCTAAGTGGGAATTAGCTTCATATGCCACCGGAACAAATATAATGCATTTATCTAATAAAAAAATACAAAACATAGAAGTTCCCATTCCTCCTCTTCCAATTCAAAAGAAAATAGTTGAAATTCTAGATTCTGCTTTTGAAAGAATAGCAAAAGCAAAAGAAAATTCTGAACAGAATTTGAAGAATGCAAAAGAAGTGTTTGAAAGTTACTTGCAGAAAGTATTTGAGAACAAAGGAAAAGATTGGGAAGAAAAAGAAATTCAAGAATTTAGTAAAAATAAAGATGCAATCGTTTCTGGACCTTTTGGTTCTAATCTAAAAGTAGAACATTATAAAGAATCAGGAATACCCATAGTAAGATTGCAGAATATTGGTAAAGGATATTTTATAGACAAGGATATAAAATATATATCGAATGAGAAAGCTGAAGAATTAAAATATCATTCATTTAAATCAGGAGATTTAATTCTTGCTAAGTTAGGAATCCCTGTTGGTAAAACATGTAAAGTTCCAGATACTTTTCCAAAAGGAATAATTGTTGCTGATGTTGTTAGGCTTAGACTAGATCCAAAGATAATTAGCTATGATTTTTTACTGTTTTATCTAAATACTAATTTGGCTGTATCTCAATTAACAAAGAATATTTCTGGTGCAACAAGACCAAGAGTAAACTTATCGAATGTTAGAGAAATAAAAATATCTTATCCAAAATCACTTGAAGAACAAAAAGAAATTGTTTCAAAGCTTGACAACCTTTCAGAACAAACAAAACAACTAGAATCAATTTACTCTCAAAAACTATCTTGCTTAGAAGAGCTTAAACAATCAATCTTACAAAAAGCTTTCAAAGGCGAACTCACAGAGGTATCATCATGAACGAATCACAAACTGAATTTGAACTAATTGAGCCAAAACTTAGAGAGAGTGGCTGGGGAGTAGTTGAAGGTTCAAAAATATTTAAACAATTTCCAATAAACTTAGGAAGAATTCAACCTGGAAACTTAAGAGCATCTCCATTAAAAGCAGATTATGTTCTCTCATACAAAGGAAGAAAACTGGCAGTTATTGAAGCAAAAAGTGATGAACGAGAACCCACTGAAGGAGTTGCTCAAGCAAAAGATTATGCTCTAAAACTCCATTTAGCAACAACTTATGCTACTAACGGAAAGCAAATCTATGAAATGTGCATGGAAACAGGAAAAGAATGGTTTATTGATAGATTTCCAACTCCTCAAGAATTATGGAATAAGACATTTCAGATTAAAAATGACTGGAAAGAAACATTCAATGAAATACCAAGAGGTGGGATTTACGAACCTAGATTCTATCAAGAAATTGCAACAAACAAAGTATTAGATGCAATTGCAGAAGATAAAAACAGAATTTTACTGACATTAGCAACTGGAACAGGAAAAACAACAATTGCATTTCAAATAGCGTGGAAATTATTCCAATCAAGATGGACTCTGCAAAAAGATGCTAAAAGAAGACCAAGAATATTATTCTTAGCAGATAGAAATATCTTAGCAAACCAAGCATTTAACGAATTTTCAGCATTCCCTGAAGATGCTCTCGTACGAATTAAGCCTGATGAAATAAGAAAAAAAGGAAAAGTACCAACAAACGGAAGCATATTTTTTACAATCTTTCAAACATTCATGAGTGGACCTAATGATTCGCCTTACTTTGGAGAATATCCTAAAGATTATTTTGATTTCATAATTATTGACGAATGTCATAGAGGTGGAGCAAATGACGAAGGAAACTGGCGAGCAATCATGGAATACTTCTCACCAGCAGTCCAATTAGGTCTTACTGCAACTCCAAAAAGAAAAGATAACGCAGACACATACAAATACTTTGGAGAACCTGTTTATACTTACTCATTAAAAGAAGGAATCAATGACGGTTTCTTAACTCCTTTCAAGATTAGAAGAATAAAAACAACAATGGATGATTACATCTATACTTCTGATGATGAAATTATCGAAGGAGAAGTTGAAGCAGGCAAAATATACGAAGAAGCTGATTTTAACAGGATTATCGAAATTAAAGAAAGAGAAGCAAAAAGAGTAAATATTTTCATGAATGAAATAAATCAAAATGAAAAAGCAATAGTTTTTTGTGCAACTCAAGACCATGCTTTAGCAGTTAGAGACTTAATTAATCAAGTTAAAAAAAGCAAAGATCCTAATTATTGTGTAAGAGTTACTGCAAATGATGGTAAGTTAGGAGAACAATATTTAGAAGAATTCAGAGATAACGAAAAAACAATACCAACAATTCTTACAACTTCTCAAAAACTTTCAACAGGAGTAGATGCAAGAAATATTAGAAGCATAATCCTTATGCGACCAGTAAATTCAATGATTGAGTTCAAACAAATAGTTGGTAGAGGAACGAGATTATTTGATGGAAAAGAATTCTTTACCATTTATGATTTTGTAGATGCATACAAACATTTTAACGATCCAGAATGGGATGGAGAACCTCTTGAACCAGAGCAAAAAGAACCAAGACCAACAATAATTAAAGAACCAACTGAAACTTATGGCGAAGAGAGTGAAGAAGATAAACCTAAGAAAAAGAAATTAAAAATCAAATTAAGCGATGGCAAAGAAAGAGAAATCCAACATATGATTCAAACATCATTCTGGAATTCAGATGGAAAACCAATCTCTGCTGAAGAATTCTTACACAACTTATATGGAAAAATACCTGAATTCTTCAAAGATGAAGATGAACTAAGAAAAATATGGTCAGACCCAATAACAAGAAAAGCACTACTTGACAAACTCGCAGAAGCAGGATATGGAATGAACGAACTAAAAACACTTCAACAATTAATAAATGCAGAGAACAGCGATATCTTTGATGTACTTGAGTATATAGCTTACGAAATAAAGCCAATATCAAGAGAAGAAAGAGTTGCAAAAGCACAAAATAACATATTCAAACCATTAGATAATACACAAAAAGAATTCTTAGAATTTGTATTATCAAAATACATAGAAATAGGAATTGAAGAATTAGACCAAGAAAAACTACCTGCACTACTCAAAATCAAATATCAAGCAATCAATGATGCAACAGAAATACTTGGAGGAGTAGACAAAATCCGACAAACATTCATAAATTTCCAAAAGCACTTATTTGCGGAGCATGTTGAAGCATAATGACTGAAAAAATACTTGATTTATTTGCTGGCGTATCTGGGCTATCACTGGGATTGGAATTATTTAGAGATAATAAGGGAAAGCAAATATTTGAAGTATTCAAATCAGTTGAAATAGACACTTTTGCTTGTGAAACTTTAAGAAATCTTCATGGTCAAGAAAAAGTTATTGAAGGAGATTTAACAAGTAAAGAAATTCATAAAAAAGTCATAGATAGTTGTAAAGGAAAAGTTTCCATAGTGGTTGGAGGTATTCCTTGTCAGTCATTTTCTTTAATTGGACCTCGTTCAGGAGATGAACAAAGAAAAGAAAAATTCAAGAGAGATAGAAGAGACAATTTATATCAAGAATATCTCTCAATTGTTAAAGAAATTAATCCTAAGATAATTGTTATTGAAAATGTAAAAGGAATTCTTTCTAAGAAAGATAAAACAGGCAAGAAAATAATTGAGACATTAATTTCTGATTTTGAAAAGCTAGGCTTCGAGTTTATTCATGAAAAGACTGGAGAAAAATATCGCCTAGTCAATGCTGCAGATTTTGGTGTTCCACAAAAGAGAGAAAGAGTAATTATTGTAGGTGTAAATACTAAATGGAAAAAATTACTCATCCCGTGGATTGAAAAAACTCATAAAGACCCTTCAGAAGAAGGAAACTTATTGAATTATGTAACTTTATTCGATGCTATTGGAGACTTACCTAATATTAATAGTAAAATTACAACTACAGGTTTGACAAAAAAAGAAGTAGAATTAATTGAAGAAAAGAACAAAAAAATAAATAGTGGAAAAGAAGTTATAAACATAAACAAAACAAAATACAAGTCTTTCTTAAAAAAAATTCAAAAACAAGGTAAAGAATTTCAAGATTTCATCAAATCCAAAGATGGAAAAATCATAGGTCATGTTGCTAGAAGCCATCAAAAATCAGATCTTGAGCTATATGAGTTAATGGGACAAGGTGAAACTGCTTATGATTTTCTTGCAAGATCTCCGGAAAAAGCACAGAAACTTATAAAATATAGTATGACTTCCTTTAAAGATAAATATCGAAGGCAAAGTCATAGTATGCCAAGCACTACTGTTTTTGCTCATCTCCAAAAAGACGGAAATAGGTTTATACATCCTAATCAAGCAAGAACAATAACTGTAAGAGAAGCAGCAAGACTACAAAGTTTTCCTGACTGGTTTATTTTTGCAGGACCAATGAGCCAACAATTCAAACAAATAGGAAATGCTGTACCTCCCTTATTAAGTAAAAATTATATTGCACCATTAGTGTATCAAATATTGAGGAAAAGAAAATGAATTCAGAAGAATTAATTATGCAATTTGATCCAAGAACAATTGAACACCTTGGAATTTCATTATATTCTAAATTACCAACTGTTATTGCTGAATTAATATCCAATTCTTGGGACGCAGATGCAGAAAATATCAAAATAGACTTTAAAGATGAAACAGCTGAAAAAGAAATAATATATGCTGATGATGGCTTAGGTATGACTTTTGATGAATTGAATCAAAAATTTTTGATTATTGGTAGAAATAGAAGGACTGATGATACCTCTGATGAAACTGAGAAAGGAAGAAAAGTCATTGGTAAAAAAGGATTAGGAAAATTATCCGTTTTTGGAATATGTAAAGAAATAGAAGTTATTACTGTTAAAAACAATATTAAAAATAGTTTTATCATGAATATTGATGATATTTTAAAAAGTAAAAATAGTGAATATAAACCTTCTATTAAAATTAAGAATCAAACTGTTACAGAACAATCCGGAACAACAATAATAATTCGACAAGTAAAACGAAAAAATGATTTTCTTAATGAAGAAATTGCAGTTAGCTTAGCTAAAAAATTCTTGATTTTTGATCAAATTAATGTTGAAATTAGTCATAATGGGAAAGATTCTATAATCATTACAAACGAAATGAAATTTGAAGGATTTAAAAATCAATTTGAATGGATTTTTCCTAACGATAAGTTTGTAGATGGGTATAAACATGCAAAAAATATTGTAGGAAAAATATTTACATTAAGAACTCCTGTAAGTGATCCTGAGATGAAGGGAGTATATTTAACATCAAGAGGTAAAATTGTTAATACCGCTTCATTTTTTGGATTAAGAGATACAGATCAATTTCATACTTATGTAACTGGGTATTTGGAAGTTGATTTTATTGATGACCTATTAGACGATTTAATTTCCACAGATCGTCAGTCTTTAAATTGGGAGACTAATGAAACTAGAGAATTACAAGATTATCTTCAAAAGCTGATTAGAAAAATAGGTAATGAGTGGAGACGTAAAAGAGGGGAAGTTAAGAAGAAATCCATAAAAGACACGAAGAATATTGATATTGATGATTGGACTGCAAAATTACCAACTTATGAAAGAGAATTAGGTGAAAAAATAATCAATCCTGTTCTTCATGACCCTAAAATTGACATTGAAGAATCATCAAAAATAATTGGCGGAGTTATTGATAAGTTTCAAAATGCTGATTTTAGAGCATATGCTTCACACATTGCAGATATTAACAAGCCTGAAGATATACCTCAATTACTTAAATTAATGGAAGAATGGAAGGTAATTGAAGCTAAACAATTTAGCGATTTAGCACACACTAGAATAGAAGTAATTAAGCAATTTGAAGAACACATAAAAACAGATACAAAAGAAGTACCTACATTACATAACTTTCTAAAAAAATTTTCTTGGTTGTTAGACCCTAGGATTCTTGAGTTTAAAGATGAAGTAAGATATTCTACAATTTTAAAAGAAAATTTTCCAGAAGATGCTCTTAATGAAAAGGACAGAAGAATAGATTTTTTATGCAGTAATGCACTTGGTGGAATTTTATATGTAGTAGAAATAAAAAAGAGTAAGTATAAACTAGATGAAAAAGCAATAGAACAAGCATATAAATATGGTGTTTTCCTTAAAGACAAATATTCCACAACTAATTCTTTTACACGAGTGGTTTGTTATGTAATTGGAGGGGAAAAGTCAGAAGATAAATATTTCCGATCAAAAGAAGATACTTATAGAAATTCTGGCGAAGTTTTTGTTAGAACATATACAGAACTTCTTGAACAAGCCAAGGAATTTCATAAGGAATTTATCCAAAAATACGATGAAATCAATAAAAATAAGTAATTTATAAATAAAACAGCCTTATCTGAACATCCTTATATTAACATCCACAGGATGAACGGAACGTTATTTGTTTATAAGCCAATCAACCCAACCTTTTGACTCAGAACTATCTTTTGAAGTAAAATTTTGCTCAACATATATTACTCTTTCTTCTTCAATTGTTTTTCTAGTATAATTTTCCATTTTCTTTACGTAGAATTCCAACTCACCTAAAGATACTTTAAGTGTCCCATTAATTTGATAAAGGTCTGCACTAATATTGTTAACGGGAAATACAGATTTATACATCTCCGGAGTTTTTACTAAAACAAAGTTTAATTTAACTTTATTCATAGAATCGTCAACAACATAATAATCAATTGTTTTTAGTGTCTCACTCAAATTAATTTCTTCTTTCAACAAGCTTCCTTTCAAAATCATGTCTTCTGAATAACCTCTAATATCAATCTCTAGAATATCCGAATAAGAAATATTTTCAGGAATAGTATATGTTTCTGTAGTTGGCACCGACTCAGAGTTCACAGATTCTGATCCATTCTCAAAATTAAATTTTATAAAATTACTAAGAATTATTACCGCAATAATTCCCACAATAACAAAAAGCAGAGCAGTTTTGTGCTTTTTTCTGGTTGAATAAATTTCATTAGCTGAAGCAGTAGACAAATCTTTTTTAGAAGGAACCAAATTAGAAAAAAAAGAACCAACAGGATTATCTTTCTTATTTTTCTCTTTTACTAAGTCGCTGAGTTCTTTTTTCACAACACTCTCCATGGTTTCATAATCCCATGTGATCAAATCTTTTTCAGAAACACAAATAGCATTGCTTTGCGAATGAATATGAGTCCATTCTTGCAAATCGTTATACGGACAAAGAGTTGCAAAGAACAATATCTTCGGAGGAGCAATGTTTAACGATTGAGAATATTTTGAACAAACCAAGTGAATTTAAGCTTCTTCTCACTTAGAATGTGCTCTTCGAAATTATTATTTTCTGAAGATTCCATAAACAAAATTACCTCTTTTTAGAAATCACAGAAAACTACATATATAAAGTTTACCCTAACCTTTGAGAAATCTTAGCCAAACTACATTTACAATAGTAAACAACAATTAAGTAAGAAAAGTGGTGGGCCCAGCCGGACTCGAACCGGCGATCCTCTCCGTGTAAGGGAGACATCATAGCCACTAGACCATGAGCCCATAAGGAAAATGGACACACAGTCGTTTTAAATAGTTTTTGGAAAAATTTACTTCCTTTCAGTCTCTATAATAGCAGTTACAAGCCCCATAAATAGAGGAGCGGGTCTTAAAAGAGAACTCTTAAGTTCAGGATGTGCCTGAGTTGCAACAAAAAAAGGATGATCCTCTAATTCTATAAACTCCGCAAGACGCCCATCAGGACTATAACCCGAAATCTTCAAACCATTATCAATCAATAAATCGTGATACGATGGATTTACTTCATACCTGTGCCTGTGTCTTTCTGAAACAACACCCGCAGAGTACAAATCTGAAACCATACTTCCCTTTAACAAAATTGCATCATAAGCGCCTAAACGTAAAGTTCCTCCGAGATTTTTTACATCTTTTTTATCAGGTAAAATATCAATAACGGGACTCTTTGTCTCTTTATCAATCTCAGTTGTATGCGCACCCTCTAATCCGCAAACATTTCTAGCAAAATCAATAACTGCAAGTTGCAAACCATAACACAAACCAAGATACGGAATTTTATTTTCTCTACAGTATTTAATAACCTTAATTTTTCCTTCAACACCTCTAGATCCAAAACCTCCAGGAACAATAACCCCCTGAATATTTTTTAGTGCTTCGACAACACAACCCGTCTCAACAGACTCAGTATCAATCCATACAATTTCAACAGAAACATCATTATGTTTTGCAGCATGATTAAGAGCTTCAACAACAGAAGCATAAGAATCTTCTAAAGCAGTATACTTACCGCAAATCGCAACTCTTAATTTGTTTGTTAACTCTTTTTTTTCAACTAATTTTTTCCACTCAACTAAATCGGGTTTCGCATTCAAGCCAAGTTTTTTATTAATTACATTCAAAACATCTTGACTTTCAAAAATAAGAGGAATCTTGTAAACATCATCAACATCAATAGCACTAATTACTGCAGTTTTATCAATGTTACAAAAAATAGAAATCTTTTCTTTAATATTTTCAGAAACATAATCCGTACTTCTACACAAAATCATGTCTGGAATAATTCCTCTCTGCATCAACATACTAACTGATTGTTGAGTTGGTTTAGATTTCTGCTCATTCACGCCACCAGGAATAGGAACATATGTTAAATGAATAAAAAAAACATTTTCATTTCCTTGCTTTGCTCTTAATCTTCTTGCAGCCTCAAGATATAATTCATTTTCCATATCACCAACAGTTCCACCAATTTCAATTAAGACAACCTCTGCCTCTCTCTTGGTTGCAACATCTTCCCACCAATTCACAATATGATTAACACCGTGTGGAACGAACTGAACAGTTTTACCAAGAAACTCTCCTTTTCTTTCTAAAACTCTCAATTCCTGAAAAACTTTACCCATAGTAAGATTTTGTCTACCAGTACACGTTGTGCTTAGAAAACGTTCATAATGACCAAAATCCATATCAACTTCAGTACCATCATCAAGAACAAATACTTCTCCATGCTCAACAGGATTCATAGTGCCAGGATCAACATTCAAATATCCATCGCACTTAATTGGAATCACTTTGTAATCATAAGATAATAAATGACCTATTGATGCAGCTGCAACACCTTTGCCTAAACCCGAAAGAACTCCGCCAGTAACAATAATATATTTTACCATACGGAATTCTACTAAGCCCCAAGCAATATATAAATATTATAGTGCTTGAAACTATATGAAGAACAAAACTACACCGCAAACTCATTAAAATCTAATAAATTTATAAATTATAATACACTTCTACAATTCTTGAATAAAGCTAAGAATAAAAGCAAACTACAAGAAATAGATGAAAATATTACACTTCATGAATCAATAATAGCTGAAAGAATAAGTTCATGTAGATGTAACAACATCGAATTAGCTAAAGACTATGACTACAACCGCTCTAAAAATGAGTTAAAAAATTTAAATAATCAAAAAAATAGAGTTATACAGTTTGAATCAACAATAACAGCCGGGCTAATTATAGCCGCAGCAACAATATTTGCTAATGGTATCTTTAATGCATCTAAAGAAATATTTTTAAAATTTGGATTTGACCCAATTGCAAGCATCTTTATAGGAACTGCTCTATCAATGGGTGCAATAATATTTATGCTATATAAAAACAAATAAGCTAAAATATTCTTGATAAACATCGGTTTCAAAAATTATAGACTCACATTTATAATTCAGACAAATGGTTACAACTCCTTTTAAAATAAAAAATCTACAAAACTGAACCTTTAGTAAAACGCCACGACCCGGATTTGAACCGGGAATCCCGTAAGGGACAAGCTCGCTGGTATTCTTCTTGGTAGATTTCTATAAGAAACCATTCCAGGCATACGCTCCTTTTACAGATTTGCGCAATACCAGGTTATGCGATCGTGGCTTAAATCACAAGTATTTATACAATATTTATAAAGATAACGCTTTGTCGAGCATTTCAGATTTTTTTGAGTGCCAAAACCCAATTTTCTCTCTGAACTTAAATCTAGAAGATTTTTTCTGAATTACAATAATAAATACCTCAGAATGATTTGGATTTTTAGGAACATAGGAATACACATTAGAAGAGATATCAAAACAATCTAATAATTTTTTTATGTCTTGCATTCCTTCTTTATTGACCGTTTGAATGCGAATTACTTTTTCAGTAACATAAGCTTCACAAGAAAAGAATGCTTTCAACCAATATAAAGCAAAAGTAAGATTATTATAACATTTGCAAGGCACTCTCCATTTCTTTGTGTCTAAATCGCCATATTTTATCATATCCAAAACAACTGTTTTAGAAGTTAATCTAACAGAATAACAAGTTAACTGATTATTTTTTAACCAAAGAAGCCTTTTCAACTATAAGCGTTGCTTCTATATTTGATTCTTTTAAAACTCTGCTTTTCTGAATTTTTAATTCTTTACTGAAAAAAGGAGCATCTAACACAAGCGATTCATACTCCCCCCCTTCACCGGCAACATTAATTTCTAATTTTTTTCTAAGAACTTCAAGTTTATCAAGCTCTTTTTTAGTTATAATTTTACCAAGCCAAGACTTATCCAAACCTTCTGCCGCAATCTTAATCATACAAAACTTGAACCCTTTATTTAATAAAAATTCTAATTCTTTTGATTGATCCATATGCCACAAAGGCGAGAAACATTTTACGCCGAGCTCATCACAAATTTTCTCAACACGCTCACGCTGATAATTAGAAAACAAAGCACCTGTAACAACTCCTTCAATCTTATACTTCTTTATTGCATCACGAATTGCATCTTTTAATTCTTCTAACTCTTTTTCTTTCTCACCCTCAGTTTCTTTAACGATTAAAGGAATACCTGCAGCTTCTGATTGTAACTTAGCAAGATGCGTATTAGGACCATGATACATATAAGAATCCTGATTCTTAGAGTTTATCGTAATAAAACAACTCACAGCATAATTCTGCTCCAACATAATTTGAGTTGCCAAACAAGAATCCTTACCCGTACTAAGAAGAGAAGCAACACGAACATTCCCAAAATCATAAAATTTCTTAAGATACTGAGATTTATTTTTATTTTCTGCTTTCGCTAACTTTTCAATTGCTTTATCAAAGTTAGAACCATACTGAGCAGCTTTCTTCTTTCGCTCAGCAAACTCTTCATTCAATCCTTGACGTTTGGCAATCTCTCTTAGAATAACTTTATTTCGTTCCCCGACAATTTTGTATTTACTAGGAATTTTCAAAGAAAACTCAACTAAGTTTTTATCTAAAAACGGTAATCTTAATTCAATAGTATTGAACATCGTAATAGTATCATCTCTGTATAAATCTCGCTCATAAATTTTTCTCAAACCAGACAAACATTCTTCGTTAATTTTCAAACTATTTTTATGACGATCATACCCTGCAAATATTTCCTCAGAGCCTAGCCCTGAAAATAATATTCTAACTCCATCTTTTTTCGCCTCTTCTGCTGCCAAATAAAAAGGCAAAGCAACTCCTGCTTTAACCACGTTATTATCCTCTATAATTGGAAGAATTTTTTTAAGATATTTTGAGACCTCATTCAATTTTATTTGCGTTATGTTTAGATTAAGTTCCAATTCTTTTGCAACCTTTTGAGCCCAAATAAAAT
>PCYF01000061.1:2001-3047 GCA_002762915.1 Candidatus Woesearchaeota archaeon CG10_big_fil_rev_8_21_14_0_10_32_9 | reverse complement strand
TTTATTATCATCTCGCTTCTTTAATCTTTTTAAAATAACTTCTCTTTCTTCCACAACATAAACAATAATTACAGGCAATAAAATATTTTTTTCTTTAAAGAATTTTTTCATTTCATTTCTTCGTTCCTTAGTCTTACCATATCCATCAATGATAAACGAATCTCCTCTCGCAACAAGCTCTTCCATCAACTTATCTGACGTAACCTGTACTACACGATTAACCGAAGAAATCTTCTCATTAGAATAAGATTTGTCTGCGTTTCTATACTCAAATATGCTTTCTGCCAAAAAATCTCTAATATCATCTTTATTGATGTGTGAAATTCCTAATTCTTTCGTCAGTTTTTTAGCAAAAGTCGATTTTCCAGAGGCAGGATGCCCCACCATTCCTATTACTACTTGACGCATACGCTCAAAACACTCAAAACAAATAAATAATTTTCCTTTTCACTAACAAAAACATAACTTCCACTCAACTTGAAGTCTAAACAACATATTTATAATATATGATCTTCCTAGTTTATAGAGTTGTTAAACAATACAATTCTCAAAATTAAAAAAAAAGTTAAAAAAATCAAAATATATACCATAAAAGTAAATAAAAAAAATAGGTGGAATACAATGGAACTAAAACACGCAATGTATGGATTAATAATTTTTCTTTTGACGGCACTAGCCATAACTGGGTGCCAACCAACCAACTTCAACGAACCCTCAGATGTAAACACATTAACATTTTCCTCAACAGAAGAGTATCAGGCTTTTGTAAAACTACATGAAAATACTTATGGCAGCTATTATCGTGGTGGCGGTCTTTTAGACAACATAGATGTATCTTTGATTAAAACAGAAACATCAGCAGATTCTGGCGCATCCGCAGGCGCAAGCAACGAGTATAGTGAAACGAACAATCAAGTTGCAGGAATAGATGAAGCAGACATAATTAAAACAGATGGTAAGTATATTTACACAATATCTGGAAACACACTCTTTATTGTAAAAGCATACCCTGGAGAAGATGCAGAAGTTATTCTTAAGAAAACATT
>PCYF01000061.1:1813-1953 GCA_002762915.1 Candidatus Woesearchaeota archaeon CG10_big_fil_rev_8_21_14_0_10_32_9 | reverse complement strand
AATAATGGGAACTGCTAACAACATAAATGAATTTGATAAGTTAGGCATAATACCAAGCAGAGGTATGAGTTTCTTACAAATATATGATATAAGTGATAAAGAACATCCTTCGCTAGACAAAGACTACAAATTCGAAGGAT
>PCYF01000061.1:0-1797 GCA_002762915.1 Candidatus Woesearchaeota archaeon CG10_big_fil_rev_8_21_14_0_10_32_9 | reverse complement strand
AATGAAAAACGACAAAATTTATTTCTTGTCAACAATTTATCCAGAATACAGAGATGTATATCCATTACCAATAATAATGGAAGATTCTGTTGTAAAAGAAATGCCTGTAAGAAATATACATTATTTCAACATACATTACAACAATCCTGTTTTGATTAACATAAACAAAATTGATCTTTCAGATTACACACTTGACTCAACAAGCCTTACAGTAGAAGGCTCAGAAACCTTTTACATGTCTGATGAAAACATGTTCTTAACATCAACAGAATATGTGAACGAATGGGAAATAACTCAAGATGCAACAATAGATGTTATGTTGTCAAAACTAACTGAAAGCGAAAAAGAACAAGTTAGAAAAATACGTGCAACAGACTCAGATGTTCTTTCTGATAGCGAGAAACAATCAAAAATATTGCAAATAGTTTCAGAGCACATACAATACATGTCAAGCTCCGATCAAGATGCAGTACAAGACCAAATAATGAATGAAACCAAAAATAGATTAATGCAATACGAACACATGGAATACACAATAATAAACAAAGTATCCCTTGATTTGGAAGTTGTTGCAAATGGAAAAGTTCCAGGACACATAATGAATCAATTCTCACTTGACGAATATGACGACGTCTTAAGAATTGGAACAACAATAAATGCAAGATGGAGCTCATTTACAATTGACGAAATTCCAGAAATAGATTCCAAATCAACAAACAATGTATACACACTTGATGAGAATCTAGACATAATTGGAAAACTAGAAGGACTTGCACCTGGCGAAACCATTTACAGCACAAGATTTGTACAAGACAGATTATACATGGTGACTTTCAGACAAGTAGATCCATTCTTCGTAATAGATTTAAGTAATCCTGCAGAAATAAAAAATCTTGGAGAACTAAAAATACCAGGATTCTCAAGATACCTACATCCATACGATGAAAACACAATAATCGGATTAGGAAGATCTGCAACAGAAGAAGGAAGAACTGAAGGAATAAAAATATCCTTGTTTGATGTAACTGATGTAGCCAACCCTAAAGAAATAGCAAACTTTGTAACAGATGAAAAATATGCACAAACAACAGCCGAATACGAGCACAAAGCGTTCCTTTTCTCAAAAGAAAAGAATCTATTAGTCATACCTGTAAACTACTATGACTACCAAAACCAAGGCAACAGTTACAACGGCGCACTAGTATTCAATATAACAAGAAGCAATATTGAACTAAAAGGCTTAATTGATCATTCAACTACAGAAACTGGAAATAACTTCTGGTACTACAATCCTGGAGTTGAAAGAAGCCTATACATAAACGACTTACTGTACACAAAGTCAACTTCATTACTTAGAATTAACAAGTTGAGTGACTTAAGTAGCGTCAAAAATGTAACACTAGAAACAGACTACACAGGACCATATCCTGTGTATTAATTCTTTTTTTCTTTATTTTAACTTATTTCAGTTTTTATTAAGTTTAATTCTTTATTGATATTACAAATCAATAACATTTAAATAATTATTATGAATACTTATTCATAATTAATAAATTAGGGGTGCATAAAATGCCAAACAAAGATGGAACAGGACCTCAAGGGAAAGGTCCAAAAACAGGAAGACAAAAAGGAAACTGTAAACAAGAAAAAGAAAATTCCTCAGAGGAGTTGACTCCTCGAGGAATGAGATTCGGAAGAAGATTTATAAATAATAAATAAAGCTAAATCAGAATGCCGAGACCTTGTAAACCTAAAACAATTAGAGGAAGACCAAACTCAAACTATTTCAAACCCGCA
>PCYF01000010.1:8634-14680 GCA_002762915.1 Candidatus Woesearchaeota archaeon CG10_big_fil_rev_8_21_14_0_10_32_9 | reverse complement strand
GGGTCATGATTTGGTGAAGAATTGGATTGATCAGGCGCGTAAACATAAATTTAGCTCTTCTTAAAAGAGCACACGATAAATTAAAAGTATGATGGGGGGAATTGTTTATGGCGGTTATAGGAATATTAATAGGATTTTTGATAAGCTTAGTAATATCTGCAGTCATTATTTATTTAGCTGCGAAAATGTTAGGGGAGAAGGAGGGATTCGGCACAGCAGTATTTGCTGCATTTATTGGTGCAATAATATTTGCACTAGTTTCGTATTTCATAGGTGTTGGTTGGATTGCCGCTTTGGTTGGAGGATTAACATGGCTTATTGCTCTTGGTAGTCTGTATAAGATTGGTTGGTTGAAAGCTTTTGTTATAGCAGTAATCATATGGATATTTGCAACAATTGTTAGTTTAGTTTTGCCAACAGTTATTGGGCCGCTATAAGAAAAAGAAAAAAGAACAAAAAAATTTGCAATTTGCTAAAGAATATTTCAATAAAAAATAGTGTGTAAAAAATGAAAAAAATGTATTCGCAGGGGAGTTTAGTAAACAGGAGAAATATATTCAAAAGTGTGCGGGGATTAGTTGGTAAAAAAAATGACGAATACATTGACATTGAACTTGAAGATGAGGGATTTGAAAGATACTACAGTTAATAAAAAAACGGAAAGGGAGAAAATGAAACAAACAAAAATTACAAAAATTGATAGATCGATATTTAAGTCAACATTTGCATTGTTAATTATTTTTGCAGTCGCTACATTACTTTCAGCATGTACGCCTCAACAATTAACTCAAGATGGCAGAGCAGTATTTGTACTGACTGATGCTGCTGCAGACATGGGTTCTGTAACAAATGTTTCAGTTACCATTGATAGTATAAAAGTTCTTAATGAAAGCGGATCATGGATAACTGTTTCTGCAACTCCACAAACATATGATTTACTTAAATTAAAATCAACAAATACTCAAGTACTTCTTGCAGATTACAATCTAACACAAGGAACATACAACCAAGTAAGATTAGAAATTTCAAAAGTTATTGTTACAGATGCATCAGGAGATCATGTTGCAAAATTGCCTTCTGGAGAATTAAAACTTGTTGGGAAGCTTATCATAAATGGGAACTCAACATCAACTGTCAAATTTGATTTCATTGCAGATGAGTCACTCCATATTACTGGAGAAGGAACATACATCTTTGCGCCAGTTATTAAATTTGAAACAAGACAAAAAGCAGAAGTAGATACTCGATTCAGAGAGAATATAAGAATTATTAATGGAAATGTAGATGAAAATAAAAAAGAAGGCATGGACATTAATGGAAATTTTGGTGAAGGATTTAGAATTAGAACGGATGCAAGATTTTCAATTAAAGGAGATAAAATAATTGAAGAAATTGATTTGAACAATTGAAGTAAAGAAGTTATAAATTATTCGGGAGGAAAATAATATGGCAAATAAAGATAATAATAATATAATAATGATTCTTGTTGTTATTGTAGGAATACTCTTACTATTTCAACTCTTTGGATCAGGTTTTAGAAGTTATAATATGATGGGAGGATATAATATTTTATTTTTTATTTTAGCAATTCTTGCCGCAATATGGGTAATATATGATGTACTTGTAAATAACAAAAGATTATCTGATGGTATGAAATTGTTTTGGGTATTACTAGCTATATTTTTTAGTATAATTACTGCAGTAGTTTATTATTTCCTTGGACGAAATTCAAAAAATGATTTGTTTGCAGGAAAAAATAAAAGATTCAGATAGAAATAATCGTAATTTAATTTGGGGGAAAAAATATGAAACATATTGTTAATAAAAAAGGAGGACTGCTTTCATTAATAGGGGCAGTTGTAGTCGTAGTAATTATTGCAATATTGTTTTTCAAGTTTTTTTAGATTTAAAATTAATTTAGAAAAAATAAGCAACATATGAATAAAAATGATAAAATAATAAAATACAAGGGTGTTTAAAAAATGAAAAAAGATGCATCAAATGAAGACAAGCTCAGAGAAATAAAGAGCTGTATAAATAAGAAAGACAGTTTATATTGTATACCCAAAGATTATGCTGCACGTTTTGAAGAAAAAAGCAGAAACGAGGGAAAAGGAACAATAGCCATAATGACTTATGGTGACGATATCATATATTTGAAAGCAGAATCGTCAGCACTTCCAAAAATTCCTTTATCTAAATTTAATTATACTTCTGGAACTTTTGAGAAAAAATGGGGTCCGAATCATAAGACAATTGTGCTTACACCAAATTATTCAAGCGTTCGAAAAGTCGAAATAGAAATTCAAGGTATTGATATTCATAAAATGAGATTATTGCCTGATAAAAAAGGAGATGTGGTAGAAGATAGAGCTAAGATTAAGATAACTAGACATTATAGATTTGCTGAGGGAGATTCTGAGAATAAGATAGATACTCATTCTGCATCTCCTGGAGAAAAAAGAGCTAGAAAAATTGTTGTTAAAGATAAGTATCCGAGGAAGTGAAATAAATGGTTGAATCAAAAAAAGAAAATTGGATTATGGAAATGATAAAAGAGGTGTTAGGATATATTCCTCAAATAATATCAGCAAGCGTATTTTCGCCGATAGCACAAAGCACTGAACTGATAATGAAGAATATTGAAGAACGGATAATGCAAATGGAGAAAAGAATAATGAGAAAAATATCGTCTCTTTTAATAATTGGAATAGGCGCTATATTTTTGATTTTCGCGCTTTTTTTCTTTCTACTAGAATTTTTGGGTTGGAGTAGTACTGCAGCATTTTTTTCTATTGGGATAATCATTTTTGTGATAGGTCTCTTACTAAAAGTAGGTGGATTTGATAAATAAAAAAATAATGGGTGAAAAAATGAAAAAAATTGAAAACGAAACACTAAGACAGAAAACACACAACAGCGTTGACAGAATAATGGATAAAGCTGAAAGCGTGGGTGAAAGCGGTAAGGAAGCAATAGTAAATTTAAAAGAAAAAGCAATATTGATGAAAGGAAATGTAGATGATTATATCAAAGAAAATCCGGAAAGATCAGTATTGATTGCTGCGGGAGTAGGAGCAGTTGTTGGCGTAGTAGTTACAGCATTATTGATGAGAAGAAGGAATTAGATTTTATTTAATGGGGCGACAAAAATGAGAATAAAAAAAAGTTTATTAGGTCTTATTTTGTTGCTCGCTGTAACATTAATTATTTCTGGGTGTATGGCTACTTCAATAAAAGATGTGAAGAGTCCGGACTATGTTGGAAAAACAGTTAGGGTATCTGGTACCGTTGAGAATACCATTAAAATAGGTGAACTTTCAGGGTACACTCTGAAAGATAAAACAGATACTATCGGCGTTTCCTCAGAAACTTTGCCTGTAGAAGGAAGTAAAATTACCGTTACTGGTATGCTGATAAAAGACACCTTGCTTGGATATTACATCAAAGCAAGCTGAGAAGTTAAATATAATAGGTGTCTAATATAATGGCGATCAACAATCAATATCAAAGAATAGTGCCATTCATTCTATTTATACTTGTATTACTTCTTTTTTTTAGACTTGTTCAGCCAGTGATAACGATTATTTTAAGCAGTGTTCTTCTGGCATATGTTTCAATTCCCATCTTCAATAGGATAAGAAAAAAAATACCGAATGATACTGTTTCGATTATTTTATCATTATTGCTTATTATAATCATCATTTTAATTCCTTTCTCGTTTTTGGTGGTGGGAATTGGACAGCAGGGATATTATTTTTATAACTCATTATCAAATTCAATTGAAAAAGGAGCACTATTAGGATTTTCATGTAACAGCGAAGGTTCAAAAGTATGTTTTCTTATTAATCAAGCTGAAACATTCAGCGCGGAACAATTATCGCTGATTGGTATTGATAAACAGTTGCAGATATATTTGCCTGTGTTGGAAAATCTGCTTAAAAATTTAATATTAAGTATGCCCTTTATACTTGCACAAATTTTTCTTACATTAGTAATAACATATTTTATTATTAAAGATCATAAGAATATATTGAAAAGAGTAAGTGATATGTTTCCAATGAGGTCTAAAACAAAAAAAAGACTTATAGATGAGTTTGGAAAAATAGCTCACTCTGTAATTTATGCTCAATTATTTGTTGCAGTAACTCAAGGAATAGTGGCGGCCATAGGGTTCTACATATTTGGTGTTCCTTTTCCGCTTCTATTAGGAATATTAGTTGCTTTTTTCGCTTTAATACCTGTGATTGGAACTGCGATTATATGGCTGCCGGCTTCACTATATTTGATAATGAGCGGATATTTTTCTCACAATTATTGGGTGTTAGGTAACGGAATAGGTTTATTGGTATATTGTATTTTCATTATAGCTATTGTTGATGGTATTCTTTTTGCGAAGATAGTTCATGCAAGATCTAATGTGAGCCCGATAATTGTAATTTTAGGAGTAATAGGAGGCATCAGTATGTTTGGGGTTGTTGGAATATTTATTGGTCCAATATTATTGCCTTTGCTCATAACTTATTTTGAAACATTTAAAGAAAGATTTGTGTAAGAACTCAAGACTAACTTTTATTTCGATGGACTATAGTTGCATTTAGCCTTGCTAATTTAGTCACAATATCAACAATTTACTTAAAAACGAAAAAAAATTAATATTGACTTTGGGTAAACAAGCACGAATTCTAAAAATTTCAGGTCTTTAATCACTTATGAGTAACTACAAACCACAACATTTATATATTTGAATAAGTTCAAAAGGAACATGAAAAACATTTAAGGAATATGTTTCAAAGGGTAAATTTTCAAAATGAAAGCGGAATTTAATGGAAGATTGCAATTTTTTACAACTGGAAGACTTACAGATTTAATTAAAGGTTATGATTTAGCATGCAATCCAAAAATAACAATAGATTCAGAATTAATGTTTCTTAAAAATAGTATTCATCAAAAAGCAAAAGACAAACAAGATGAACTAAAAATATTAGGAACTGCGGCTGGAATGATAATAAATATTGCTGGGTCAGATCCAATAGATGTGCCGCCAGAACGCATTCTCGAAGATAATGTCTCTACAGCACATTTTATTATTCCACAACTAAACTCTCACTCTTATTTTACTAGATTTGTAACCTGGAAAAACTTACTAATAAAAAACAAAATTCCTGCAGAAAAAATTGATTTCATGCCGAAATATGTTTCTTCCATGTATCCGACTGTTGGAAAATTATTTGATTTACCTTCTGAAGAGGATTCATTCCAGTATTTGGGGTTAGAATCGGATCATCATTTTGATAGAATAAATAAAGAATCAAACAACAATCCAAATAAAATAATACTATATCATGATTTTAGAAATCATCTTTCAGAAGCGCAGAGAAATACACAAATAGCATTAGATTTTGATTCATTAAACAATCAAGAATTTAATTTGTATGTTAAACGTTTTACTATTGCGGATGATGGAAGTTATGGTGCGGCAGTTGAAAGATCTCTTGATGTAATGTTAGAAAATTCAGTAAAACACAACATAGACTCTGTCCTTGCAATTGCATGTTATCCCTTGCAAGCAGATAGAGCTAGAGCAGAAAAAAATTGGAAAAAACCATTTGCTGAAGTTATGCAAAATACGCCTTTTAAAAGATATATGCTTCTTAAAGAATATCTTATAAACAAAGGGGCGGATTTAAACCATGCGCACATCACATTTTGTCCTCCGGATACGTTTTATGAAATTACTCCATCAAGAACTGATTCTTATCTTCCTAAAAAATTCATATTTTTTACTGAAGAAGCAAATGGCGATAAAATAATAGCACGAAAAAATGAACAATTCGGCAAACACCAGTATTGTGTTGGTGTAGAAAAAACAAATAATACCTTAATATCTGTGAATTAAAATTAGAAAAAACTTGTTGCTCTCTATTTAGAAATAATGCAAATAACAGACATATAGGTTAAGACACAATACTCGATAATTTATTTTATTGGAGGATCTTCGATACGTTTAATAGACTAATAAACTGATAAGATTATTATTACAAGC
>PCYF01000010.1:0-8588 GCA_002762915.1 Candidatus Woesearchaeota archaeon CG10_big_fil_rev_8_21_14_0_10_32_9 | reverse complement strand
ACCACGCCACATTCTTTTGGAAGAGATGGAAAAGTCTGAAAATAAAAGAAATTTATTTAAGTAAAAACAGTACTTCTTTATTTATGAGTGGAAATATTGTTGTTCAAACTCAAGAAGTTTTAGACGGGATAGAGAATTTAATTTATATTCCAAATAAAACTTTTTTAGGCGTTTATTATAGTGGTGCTATATCTCATTCTGGAGGTAGAATGTCAAATATTTATTTAACAGGAAGTCAAAATTTTAGAATTAATTTGATTAATAGTTTGCATTCAAATAATAATTTTACTTTTTCTAGAGTGGGGTATGGAAATATGCATGAAGGTAATATGGAGACTGCTGATTCATACCTATTAAAATTGCCTAAACTGAAAGTTGAGAAAAGAGAGGTTTTTAGTGATTTATTTGACAATTGTGAAAATGTTATTGAGGGCAGCGAAGCTTTAAGAGAAACTCCCTCTAGTGGCGGATTGAAAGATTTATTAGAGCAATTAAGTTGGTCGAAATTAACTGGAGAACTTACTGTTTTATCAGAAAGACAATTAACCGAACAGGAATTGGCAAGGCTTAAATCGTTTGGAGAAATTAGTAGATACTTTGGATTATTTAATTTATCGTTTGGAAACTATTCTGAAAGAAGATTAGTTGAAATTGACGAAAGCATTTTAAAATAAAGCGCCACAGCCCGGATTTGAACCGGGACTCCACAAGGGATCAGTTTTCGAGACTGACGCAATACCAGGTTATGCGACTGCGGCAACAACCTTGAGAAATTGTTCATTTTTTTAAATGTTGTTGAGTTATTTTAACAAATATTATAAAATTAGTTTAGTTTCGCTTGATTAATGGATGATATTAATAAATTTAGAGTGTTTAATAAACTTAAGTCAGTTTATCGTATTTGTTGTGTTGATGATAGGAAAGAAAGCTCAGCTGAACATTCTTGGGCATGTTTGATTCTTGCTGATTTGTTTCTATCTAAAATGGATGTGGCTATTGATAGGTTAAGAGTTTACGAGTTATTAATGTATCATGATGTTGTTGAGATAGAATCAGGAGATGTGCCTCTTCATCCTAATATTTCTTCTGAAGGAAAAAAAGAAAGAGAATTAGTGGCGGCGAATTCATTAAGAGATAAGTTGCCTGAACCTATAAACAAAAAATTCTTTGAATTATTCATGGAATTTGAAGATCAAATAACAATAGAATCTAGATTTGCTAAATCTATTGATGCGTTAGAGGCGGAGATTCACGAGCTTGATTATAAGGGCGATTGGAAAGGTTGGACTAAAGAGTTCTTAGTTGAAAAGAAAAGAAAGTATTTTGTTGAGTTTCCAGAGATGTTGATTATTTTTGATGAACTTTCTGAATATCTTTCTACTAATGGATATTTTGATCAAAACTAATTTCATAAGTTATTTAAATGGTTATTTTATCATAATATTGTGGGGTTATCGTGATTAATAAAAAATTAGGGGTTATTTTAATTCTTGTTTCTGTTTTGCTTGCCGGAATTTTTTATGTTTTAGTTGATACTAATTATAGTAAAGCTGAGCAACTTGGTTGTTATGGTGATCCTGCTTGTGGACAAATTGATGCGTCGATTAACATAATTCATTTTGCGTTCGGAATTATTGGTTTCGTCTTAGCACTCGGGGTTTATTTGATTTTTTTCTATTCTGGAGAGGAAGCTATTCTTAGACGATTGGAAGAAGAAAAAAACAAACAGCTTGCAAATGATAGTTTTTCCATTATGTCTAAAGCATTAGATGAAAATGAGAAGAATATTCTAAATGCTGTCAGAGAACAAGAGGGTATTAGTCAGAACACGTTGGTTTTAAGAACGGGTCTTTCTAAGTCGAAAGTTAGTGAAGTTTTGACTAGTTTTGAGAAGAAGAATCTTGTTAGAAGAGAGAAACGTGGAAAAATAAACTACGTGTTTTTGTGTGAATTCTAAAGGGATAACAATATTTATATAAGTTGTTGATGTAACTACTTTAAAATGAAGTACAGAAATGCATATTTAGGGGTTAATATTTCTGCGATCTTGCTAATGGTTAGTATGGCTTTCGCATTTTTTGGTGGTTTAACAACAGGTATAATCTTATTTGTTCTTGGGGGAGTTGTAGGATTGGTAGTTATATCAAGTGTTAAGAAACCTGACGTTTCAGATTTATTTTTGATGCTTACAACTGTTTTAGGATTGTTTATTGTAATATATTTTATAATTGAAGGAGTTAGAAAAGATTTGTCTTTGTTAGGGTTGATACTTTACACTTTAGCATTTTTTATGACTCTATCTAGAAAAGAGCATAAACGAAAAAAAAGTAAAGCTGCACGAGGAGAATTCAATATGACTCCTTATGAAGTGGATAAGGATTCAGCAATTAATTTAGAATCTCAAAAGATTTATGATGATCTTGAAAATATAAAAAAGGAATTAAAAGTAATGCACGAAGTTGAAACTCAAACGCCTGATACAAAAAAATATTATTACAAAGAGTCAGGAAAGTCATTTCATTTAGCAGGATGTATTTCTTTAGCAAGAACTCCAAAAGCTGAAATAAAGTCTTTGAAGTCAAGAACTGAATTGCTTGCTCATGGTTACAAGAGTTGTAAGATTTGTAATTCTTAACTGAACTCTAAAATATTTTTTTGATTTTTCTTATATTTCTCTAATCTTTTTGGTGGTTCTACAGATACAAATGTAAATCCCCATTTTTGCATCATTTCTTCAGCATTTTTTGCTAAGTTTGGTGCGGCTAGAATTCCTTTCACTGTTTCTTTTTTTAATCCTTTTAATTCAATTATTTTTTCAACATAACGTCGTAATTGTTGTACTGCAGAAACGCCCGCAGTATATCTTTTGCATTCTATTAAAATTAAATTACCTTTGTTGTCGTGTCCAAATACGTCTATGAATCCAAATTTGGTGTGTTCTTCTCTTGACAAGGGTTTGAAATCTTTGCTGATTAATTTTGGATTATCTTTTAGCATGTCAGACATATCTCTTTCGTTTCCAACAAGGTTTAGTTTTTTTCCATCTTCCAATTTATAGGATGAAAATGAGTAAACTTTTGTTATTTCTATTTCAAGATAATCTTTGAATTTTTGATTGTAACTTTTTAGATGAACGTGGTCTTTTGAGAGAATTAATTCAATGGAAGAATCATTTTTCATATAGTTGATTGGTGTGCTTCCTTCTGGTTGATGCACAAGAATTGTGTTGTCTGCTTTTATTATTATGAGTCGCTCTCCTTCTTCTAATTCTGCTTCTGCGCGTCCATTATAAAATATTGAGCACTTACAAAAAAAGCTCGAGGTTTGATTTGAAGAAAGGGCTTTTTCTAGTGCTTCTTTAAACTCTGCAAGTTTCATGAAACATTTATTTTCTATGGGTTTATATTTTTTGGGGTAAAATGACACAATATTTATAAACGAATCTTGTTTCTCACGTCTAGAGGGATAGATAATGGGAAGAATTAAACCAAGACCACTAAAGTCAGCAACAGAACAATTATTTGAACAATACACAGATGAATTCAAAACGAACTTTGAAGAAAATAAGCAAGTCGTGGCTAAACATGTAAGTGTTCAATCAAAAAAATTGAGAAATATCATTGCGGGTTATGCAACTAGATTGAAAAAGAGTAAGTAAATACGAGCATATACAAGTATAAACAAGGTGATGAGAGATGGCTGAAGACAACTCTATTTTTATAGGAACTAAGCCTTTTATGAACTATGTAACCTCAGTTGTTGTGCAGTTCACAACTAAAAATGCTGATGAAGTTCTTGTTAAGGCAAGAGGTAAATTTATTGCAAGAGCAGTAGATGTGTCGGAGGTTGCTTGCAAAAGATTCTTGAAGGACCAAATAAGCGTTAAAGATATTAAAATTGATTCTGAAGAATTTAAGAATAATGAAGGACGAGAAGTACGCGTTTCTACAATTGAAATTGTTCTTGTTAAGAAATAAGTTCAATACTTTTTTATTACGTTCTTGTTTGATGATTGTTAATTATTTGTTTGGGCCTGTAGCATAGCCTGGATAGTGCGGCCGGCTTCGGTGATCTGATGATCGTGGATACCGGTATACTCCGGTTCGAATCCGGGCAGGCTCATATTCTAAAGAATAGATTATTTTGTGGATATTTTATCAACAACAGAATGTAGTAGTTTAGCAGCATCATTAATTTCTTTAAGATGTTGTTTATTGTTTTTTTGTCTGGTGAGGGCATCTAAGTATGCATGTAAACCTGCTTTATGTTTAAGGAATTTATCTGCTTCTTCAGTTAGCAGAATTTGTGAGCAGGATTTATCAAGATTGCTTAAAGATTCAGTCATACTTTCAATGAATTCTTCAACTGGTTTTGCATCTGAAACTATTTGTAATTCTGACAAAAAATAAATTTTATTCACAATTATCTTAATTTGAGCCTTAACATCTCCCATTTTATCACCTAAACAATGAAATTTAATGCAAAATATTTAAATGTTGCCTAACATCTAAATAATATGGGCCTGTAGCATAGCCTGGATAGTGCGGCCGGCTTCGGTGATCTGATGATCGTGGATACCGGTATACTCCGGTTCGAATCCGGGCAGGCTCATTCCTTTGGTTCGTGAGTTTTCCAGTCAAGTAAACATTTGAATTCATCTACTCGTTCTTGTGTTTTAGGAAATTCTCTGCAAATTTCTGGTCTTGTTTCATATATGTCGCAACCATTTTCAGTTAGAAATACACATTCATCTTTGCCATTTTTATGCATTAAGAATGTAGAATTGTCAATCCAGGTCTTTAAACAAATTATTATATCATATCTTTGTTCTTTTTGCCATCGTTCTATGTCTGAGGCTCTTGCTCGTACGAGTGTTCCCTGACAGCATCTCCTGCACGACCCACACGAATTAGGAGGCACCAAAGTTTAAAGGGTGTGTTGTATTGATTATATACTTTATGAAAACATTTATAATTGAACTTTAGTTACTGAGCAGTAGAGAACTAAAATGTCTTATATTTATTCATCAAGGGTAGAAAAGGTTAGAAGAGATCCGAAGTATCCTATTGCGGAGGCTTTTTTAGATCTGATGCTTAATAAAGATTCCTTTGAAACTGAAGGAAATGAAAAAGTTTTGCAAGAATTATTTTCACAATTAGGCTCTGCCGGTCCAGATGTAATAAAAAAAGCTCTTTATGAATATATTTATCCAAAGTATATAAGCGAACCTGGAACGTCAAGAAGAGTTGATGAAGCTGTTGGTCAGGATATTCTGCTTGCGAGACAAAGTATGCAACAAACTCAACAATTTTTGAATATTCAAAATAGTATTCTTGCATCAAAGTTGCCGCAAATGGAAGACTTAAATTATTTCTTTGGAAAATTTTCTGATAATGCTTTAGAAACTATGATTAGATTTCAAACGCCTGAATTTATGAGAGTATGTGGAATACCTGCGCTTGCACATTGGATGAGAGTTGGAGGTACTGTCAAAAAAATTAATGAGTATGAACCAGATAATGTAAGAAGAGCTTTTGCTGCATTTAAACACGATGATGTTGAAACAGGAATTCCTATTGTTGGACTTGAAAACTATTCTAAATATTTTGTAAAATATATTCCGACTGAAATTATAGCAGAAGTTATTTTATTAACAAATCATTATGATATATATCTCAATTTTATTAGAGATGATTTTAAAGTAAAGAATCTCGATCCGACAAAAAATATGGTCTTGACTGCGTTAAAAAAATTAAGAAAGAAACATAAAAATAGTTGGACTTATACTGATGGGATGATTTCTGAGTTAAAATTGGTGTCCGAGATTGTATCTGAATCAAAAATGAATGTGATTGATCAGGTAAAAAGTTATTTCTATAATAAAAAATACCTTCCAATTTTGGCCATGAGTGCTTTAAATAAAGATGAGTTATTTATAGTTGAAGATAAAATAGTTGACCTGCTTGACAATGATAATGGTGGTAAAAAGATTCCTCTTAGTAAATATGTTAATAACGTGTCTAAACAATGGGCCATGGTGAATGTAGCAGAGTCTTTGAATTCTGATTATGATTCGTTTAATAGAAAAGTTGCTGAGTTAAAAAACAATGCTATAGTTAAGGCAAGACATTTAATTATTGATGATTTACTTGAACAAGATATGACCTTGGACTTTTTTTATTCAACAACAGCGCAAATCTTATCAAGGCTCAAACCAGTTTTAATCGAACAAAGATAATATTTAATAATAATTATGATGAAAATAGTGAATAAAGGAGATGAAGAAAATGGATAAAGGAATGTTTTTAGCAAATGTTGAAAGAACAATAGAGAAATATGACAACAATAAATATGCGGGGCTGGTGAAAATTATTAATTTTGATTCAGATTTATTTAATGGTGGTGCTCAAGTCGATGTTGATGTTGTAGTTGATGTTAATAGCCAAGAAGATAAAAGAGTTATAGGCGCTCTATTACAGGATTTAAAAAATAAATATTCTTCGATTATTAACGTAAACTTTCACCAGTATGGTCTGAAACAATATAGTGAATTATACAAAAATAAGTTGTAGAATTTATTTGTTTATTAATTCTTTTAAATTTAATATTTGTATTTCTTCTCTTGTTTCCTTTAAATCTTTAAGTGTGAATTCGTGAGTTTTTTTATCAAACGTTGTACAACAATCTTTTATTACAGTTATGTCGAAGTCTCTATCGTATGCGTCTTGAACCAAACTTCGTACACAAAGATTTGTAAGAATTCCGCAAACAATTATTTCTTTGATTCCTTTTAGATTTTCTTCTAAATTTGTTTTATAAAATGGACTTATTTTGTTTTTTGTAATGACGATGTCTGATTTCGATTTATGCATTTCTTGAATAATTTTAGTTCCGTCTGATTTTTCTGACCAGACATCTTTTGAATGTTTTTCTACATGTCTTGTGAATATTATTTTGTAATTCTTTGTCCTGCAGAAATTAATTAGAACATTGGTTTTTTTAACAACATCAGAAATATCTCCCACATATTCTTCTGATTTTTTATCAATCCATTCTTTTTCGAAATCAACAAGTATTAGCGCTTTAGTCATAACTTATTAAAGTTCATTTATTATATATAAATCTATTCTTTAAAATGTATTTTGCCGTCTAGATATACTCCTTTTTTTAATTTAACAGGTCTCCAAGAATCTTTAACAAGTTCTGCGTTTAACCAATCAGCTAATTCTTCAGGATTTCCAATTGTTGCGCTTAAGCCGATGATTTGAATATTTTTCAATTCACGTTTTAGTATTGTTATTATTATTTCTAATGTTGGTCCGCGTGTTTCATCATTTAATAAATGAATTTCATCAATGACTGCGGTTTTTATTTGTTTTATCCAAGAAACTTTGTGTCTTAATAAAGAATCGAATTTTTCACTGGTTGCAATTATTACATCTGCATGTGCGAGATGTGTGTCCTCGCTATCAAGATCTCCGGAGCTTAGTCCTATTTTAAGTTGGGGATAATCTTTTTTGAATTGTTTGTATTTTTCTGAAGCTAATGCTCTTAATGGAACTATATAGATTGCTTTTCCTTTATCATGAAGAACGGCATTAAGAAATCCGAGTTCGGCAACAAGTGTTTTTCCAGAAGCGGTGGGAGTACAAACTAGTAAATTTTTATCGTTAAAGAGTCCTGCATCTATGCTTTTTATTTGACTTGGTCTTAATTCTGTGAATCCTCTTTTTTCAAGTAGTGTGTAAATTTTTTCTGGAATTTTTTGTTTTTGTTTTTCAAGATTCAAGAAGATCTCCTCAAAATAATAAGAAAAAAAGAAATATTGTTTATAAATTTTTATTAGGAATGTCTAGTCGTCATCCCATTTGTCGTTTTCAGAGCTGTCGTCGCTGTCCCAATCGTCATCATCCCCAAAGGAGTAATTCATATTCATTTTCGGCCTCCTCAGATTCATAGATCTGCAAATTTCAAACTTGCCAGAATGTTATATGAAGTATTTAAATTTATCCGGATTATTAAATGAATTAAAAGAATATTAAAAAAAGAAATATAAAAAATTTATTATTTATTCTGTTTTCTGCTCTTCTGCTACAGGTTCGCTGAATAAAGGTGTTTTTCCGTGTTTGATTACTTTAAGATTAATTTGTGCAGTTTTTGAATATATTGTGTTTGCTGCAACGGTTTTTCTTACTTTTCTTCCCTTTACGTTTTTTCTTATTCCTGTTCCGGAAACTATTAAGATTTTTTTTCTTGCTGTTCCTTGAACGTCTCTTCTCATTGGGAATCCAGTATAATCTGATCCTCCTGTGATTTCGAATTCGTATCCTGGTAAGTCTATTGGTTCACCTGGAATCTTGTCGCCAATCTTTTTCCCTAGAAATATTTCAGATTCACCTTCTTTTGTGTCTCTTTTTAGTGTTTTTTTACTTTTCGGATCTCCGATATTTAGTTTAAATTCTGCCATTTTTTTGCCTCCCGAGATTTCCCTGTGTACAAGGTCTCAGTATTATGAAGAATAAAGGTTGGTTTTTTAAATGTTTTTGAAATTTATGGAAAAACTTTATATATTCTCCTTTTCCAGAATC
>PCYF01000036.1 GCA_002762915.1 Candidatus Woesearchaeota archaeon CG10_big_fil_rev_8_21_14_0_10_32_9 | reverse complement strand
TGCGCATTATAAAAATAAACTCTTTGTCGGCGGTGGAGAAGATGTTGATAAACATTTTAAAAAAGATTTTTTTGATTATGTTGTATGTTTAAGTGCGGCGCATCATTTTTCAAATTGGAGCAAATCTCTGAAAAATATCGAAAATGTTTCCAAAAAAGATGCAATCATTGTATTTAGTTTATTAAAAGGGGCCGATGTAAAAAAACATGAAAAAATGATTGAAGATTCTTTTAAAGTTTACAAAGTGGTTAATTCAAAGGACTTGATTATTTTCGCCAGAAACAAAAAATTTAAATAAAGGAGGAATCTATTTAGTATACTAACATATTTTTTAGTATAGAAATATAAATAATAGGTGTTTAGAATGGTGGAAAGAATAAAAGATATACAGGATGAAGGAATAAGAAAATTAGCAGAAACTCTAAGAAGTTCAGGACTTGCAGCGTCAGAAACAGAAGCGATAAGAATTGCAACTGGCATGTCGAGGACAAATACAAAAGTAAATCAAAATTTCGAAGAACGAAAAGGATCGGCATCTACTATGCTGTCTAATATGAATAAAGTTTATCCAAAAAGAGAAGAATCTAGTACTGACAATCATTTTCAACAGCAAGTACAGAGATCTGAAGCGAAATCTCAAGAAACACATGAAACACATCATTGTCAAGAAAAACACGATCATATGCACAAATCGGAAGAATGCTGTGGTCACTGTCATCATGTTGAAGAAGAAGTTGAAATCGTTAAATACACTGATTCAGAAGAGCCAAAACAAGATATATTTGATGTAAAAGAAGAAGACGAATTGATACATCAGGAATTGGTCTCTAGGGCATCAGAAGTTAAAAAAGAACAAGAAAATTCTCCTAAAGAGGCTACTTTGTCTGAAGTTGTCGAGCCTGAAAATAATGACAAGCCTAAACAAGTATGGGATGAAAGAAAACCTAAAAAGGATATAACTAAGATGGAAGAATACAGGATAGACTTAGGATCTGTATTCAAATTTAAAGGATAATTCTTTTTTCCCAATTTCTTTTTTTTCATATAAGGTTTATATATTCTTCAAACTTTCCGATTCGAAATGGATCAAATAATTAAGCCTGAACAAAGAATTATTTTAATTAATCAAGACTATGATTACGCTACTCCAACTCTAAAAAATTTGGTAGATAAGTATGCTTCTGATTTAGATACACATTTTAGAATTGATGACTTTCTGCTTCTAAATGTGGAGGATATGGCTGCATTTTTCAAACCATTTCCGCAATTACTTGAACAAGGAATAAAAAAGTACAAAAAAGGCACATTCAGATATGATTTAAAAGGAAGAATAAGAATTCCCTCGAGTAAAAGATTTCCCATTTTTCACGTTGATAGATTTAATGATGAAGAACCTTGGATTAATCAGCTTAATAGAGCAGATATTTTAGTTGGAATAGATTACGTTGTCTTGACCTCGATCCAAACCTTGACTGATGAAGAAGTATGGTCAGATGGATATTCTACGCGAGAGGACACGTTGGATGATAATAAAAAGTATTATCCAAATCTAACTTTGACTGATAGTGCGAGTTTTTTTGCATTTAAAGAAGTATATGCAAATATGAGTCTTTCTCAAAAACGAGAATACTTGGGTTTGGATAAAAAACGTGGCGGATTTATAAAACAACCATAAAATTTATAAATCAGTTCTCACTATTCTGTGATAACATACCGATTTTAATTATAATTAACTGGGGAGGTTACAAATATGAACAAAAAAATAATGTTTTTACTGCTTGCAATTGCATTAGTTGTATTAACAATACATTCAGCAATAGCAGCACAAATAGTACCATTAAGTACAAATGTAACAATAACAAGTCAACCTGTAACAACAGCAACTGTTGGACAAGCATATAGCTATCAAGTAGTTATCTCAAATCCGAACAATGAAGTTGTAACATATGGTTTAGCACAAGCGCCAACTGGAATGCAAATAAGCTCAGCAGGACTAGTAACTTGGACTCCAACCACAGCAGGAACAAATTCTGTAAACATATCAGTAACTGCAGATGCCGGAGTTGTATACCAAACTTACACAATAACTTCTACTGCACTTCCAGCATCATTAACTGTTGGAACACTTGATCTCGGATCCTCAACTCAAGAGAGAGACGAATTTATTTTAAATCAAGCATGGACTCTAAAAAATGCAGGATCATACGCAATAACAATTAATTCAATACAACACACGGTATCTTCAAGATACAACTTTTCTTTAAGCACAACTCAATTAACTTTACAACCTGGTGAAGAAAAAGACATCTTAGCAACATTATATGTTCCAGAAGATGAAAACGCAGGAAGAACAAAAATTGGACAAATAACACTTTTAGGAACAACATCAAATGGACAGCAAATAGCTGTAACAAAAGAAGTATACTTAGAAGTTGAAAACAATTTAGTAATAGACAATGTTGAAGTTAAAGTTGGTTCAAAAAAAGACACTTTAACAAGTTCAGGAACTGTAGATCAAACTGCAGAATTCGATGATGAAATCATTGTTACTGTTGAGATAAAAAATACTTACTCAACAGACAACGCAGACACACAAATGAGAGACATAACGATGGAATTACTAAGCTCTGATTTGGATGTTGCAGACGGACTTGATGATTCATTATCTAGACTTGATGCAGGAGAAAAAGATGATACTATGACAGTATCTTTTACATTGGATCCATCAGATATTGATCCAAATGATGCGCCATTCGAATTCGATGTAGCTGTAAAAGGTGAAACAAGAAATGGAGCACAACATGGAGAAACATGGACTCTAAAACTTGATATGAATGTTGAATCAAAAGACCTTAGAATAATAAGTGCAACAGCATCTCCAAGCACAATTTCTTGCAATGACAATAGAAGAGTAAGAATAGACACAGAAATAAGAAATTTAGGTACAAGAGATCTTGATGCAGCAATGTTAAGATTCATAATGGATGGATATGATGTAAGTGCATGGGAAAAAGATATACAAATCGATCAAGGAGATTCTGATGATGTAACCGTATATCTTGATGTGCCAAGAAGTATTCCTGTAGGAAACTACTATGTAGACATAAAAGCATATCCTACAACTTCAACAAGTACCACCACAGATACAGAAGCAGTACTATTAACAGTGGCAGAGTGTCAAACAGTAGTTACGCCTCCACTAAACAACACTAATACAAACACAAACAACAATGTTCCATTAAATAACACATATGTTCCAGTACAAGGAACCCCAGTTTCAAGTACATCAGGATCAAGAACCGGGTTATTTGGAAATGATGCAACATACATAGTATTGTTAGCAGTACTTGTTGTTTTAATGTTTGTAGCAGTACTACTATTAGTATTCAGAATGACTAAAAACTAAGTCATTCAATTTTTTTTATTTTCTTTTAATAATTTTTTAAGAATATTTTTTGAAAGAATTTTATTTTCTGATGAATTTTTCCATAGTCTCAACAAACTCTTTTGCTTCGTCATAAAGTTTGTCAAATTCTTCACCAGAAACATATGTTTTCTTTTTAGAAGCGAGATCTTTACTCAATCCATAAAATTTTCTCATTGTTGCAGAATATTTTTTTTCTAAAAGTTTTGGTCGAATAAGTTTTTCTTCAAGAACATCAGCAACATGTTCAGGGCTAGGAGGAACTTCATTAATACTCATAAGTGCTGCGTGAGCCGAATCAATAACTGCCCAATACAAATCATAACAAGAATCTATTAATCTGTTTCTAGAATTTTCAAGAGTTCTCGGAGCTCTATTAAAATACGCCCACAATGCTTCTGGGCTCGGTCTTATTCTTCCTTGTTTTAGCATCACTTGTAATGGATCAAAAAAACCTGTATCAATTAATGCATAACCGTCTCTAAGAATATTTACGGCAATAGGATCTCCTGCACGAACATATTCCCAAAATGAAGTAAACTTCATAGAAGTTACGTGAATCTTATCAGAAACTTTTTCAACGGTTTGCTCAACAATTAAACGATACGCTTGAGTCATTTCAGGAGTCAATCTAATTGTAACGTCGTCAACGATAAGAAGAAGATCAATATCATTAACACCCTCCTTTTTTCGTGCAGCACTTCCAAACAAAACTATGCCTTTCAATAGTTCTTTTAATTCTGCATGAATTTCTTTTGCAAATTTATAAGCAATATTAATTGTTTCAGAAGAATAATTACTTTTTGAATGCGAAGTTCTTTTATGTATGCTAAAATCCATTGCTCACCCTCTGAAACAAAAAATAAGAATTATTGTTTATATAGTTTTCTACAAAACGTAAATAATTAACATTTATTCTAATGGGATGTCTGTCCAAGGCTTCCAATCATTACTAGGAACATATGCGCCTGCAATGAAAAAACCAGGAGCTGTATATCCAAAGTGTGCTTCGTGAACATTTCTAAATCTAGTTCTACGACTTATTCCGTAAACAGGACTATTTACCATGGATAAAGTATCATACATTGCGGTGGTAGGATTGTAACTGCCAGGTTCAACTATTAAATCTTTAACACCCAATTTTTCCATTTCTTTTAAGAATGCTTTCATAGGAACATTACCTTGACCAGGAGTTAAATGTTCATCATCAAATCCGAAATTATCAGTTAAATGAATGTGAGAAACGTATCCTTTTTCAACAAGATTTTTTGCTTGACTAAGAATCCATTTATCAAAATTCTTCGGATCACCTTTGTAATGCTCTCTGAAAAGATTTAAGTGTCCAATGTCAAGAGTCCCTTTAATGTGAGTTTCAGCTAATTTTTTTGCGTCACTCTCATCTTTTCCCTGCATTTTTAATAATTCAACCATTCTCGTTCTAGAAGATTCAATAGCTTCAGCATACTCCTCAGGATGACTTCCAAACATTTTCGGATCCCAATTTTCTGGAGCTAGATAGATAGGATCTTCTAATCCAAATTTATCTTTATTTCTATTATAAGTGTCCATCGCGTAGATTGCAGCTTTAGCAATAGTGTCTGCAGTTCTCTTTAATCCATATTTTTTAGCAGATTCGATGTGGTTAATTGTTTCTTCAGCTTGTTTAGCCATAACGTCAGAAGAAGCAGAAGCTTCGTGAATATGTCTCATTCTATTTTCAATGTCTTTTATTTGACGTTTATAGAAATCATCTGGATTGTCGTCTTCTCTTATTCCTCTATATTTGCCCAAAAATTTGCTTTTGAGTTTCCAACGTTCATTTTCAGGAGTGAGAGTCTCAACTTCTTTGTACATTTTGTATTCATCAAGAAGCTCGTCTCTACTATGTTTAGTTTCTTCGTACTGTTGTGCGTGATACAAAGAATTACCTTTAGCCGTTAGGACTCTATTTTCAACTTCAAGAATTGCAAACATTTCTTCAGGAGTTCTGGCAGTCTTTGGATTATTTTTGTTCCACTCATCAGTTTCTTTAACTAAATCATCCCATTGCAATTTTTGAACTTCGAAATTTGTTTTTTCAGAATTAAACTTAGGAACTCTGTTAAATAATACTTCAGGAGAAGCATCCTTCGCAATTCTATTTCCGTGAACATCAATCCAATCATTTTCTCTCAACACGTTTCCGAAGTCATCTTTCTGACCAATCTTGTTTACATCCTTTGCAGTAAGATAAACTGGACGATAAACTTCTCTGTTTTTACTAATGGTGCTTACAAGTTCTCCTGTTCGGTTATCAACTGCGAACAAAACTGCATCTTTATCTTCCTCAGTGTATCCCTCAAATTGAGCACCACTTTTATCTTTCAAATGACTTAGAGGCCTTTGCCACTCTTGCATATGAAAAACAATTGCTCCTCCTTTTGTAGCTTCTCCTGCAAAATGGATTGCTTTTTTGATTTCATTTAAAACTTGAGATCTGGCTTCATCATTAAAACCCCTTTGAGTAAATCCTGCCAGACTTTGACTGTGAACAGAAGCGTGAGTGCTGGTCTTCATCTCGTTAGCTCTTAACAATTCTCGGATATCCTCTCTTTCTCTTGTTCCAAAACTTTCAGGAGTAGGTTGTTGACTATTTCCTTTACCCTGTCCGATAAATGAAAATTCAATTCTGCTAGTACCTTCACGGATTTTAGCTTTCAAAGAATCAAGAGTATTACCCATAGGATTAGTAGTTGTACCAATTTCTTTAGGAGTAAAATTTAAAGAATCATCTGGGACAAGAGGATTACCTTCTTCATCTAGCTCTACTGGAGCATTGGACGCAAAAAACTCAGTATTATCTAAACGATCCATTGCAGAGTAATAATTATTTTTAGTAAATTGCATAAACAGTATTCAGATAAGGAGATATATAAAAGTTTCTTTACTTTAATACAGTAAAATTTACTTTAATTTGGTTTAATTCGAGTAAAATTTATATAGGGTAAATCAGAATAAGATTGTATAATAATAAATGCAAGAAGATTATAATACAAATATGAGCTGATTATAATACAATTACAAGATAAATTTGGTGAGGAATACTTTGGTTGATCAATTAACAAGTTCGCAGCTTCTGGTAAAATTCGGGTTTATAAAAAAAGACTTCAAGAGTTTGTATAAATTTGATGAGAAAAAGAAATATTACGTTCTTGCTGAGCTGAAACCCGGAATAAAAGAGTATGATTCTGATCACGCTGATGAAGAAAAAGATGAAGAATTTAATATAGATTCCAATAAGCAGTATTACAAAACAGGAAATCCTAAACCAACAAAAAGATACAAATTAGTTTATGAAGCCTTTAACATGTCATTAGAGGAACTTTATTTCTGGTCTATTGGACACGTAAGACAAGATGGTGGCTTTCCTTTCATGGTGAAAGTAACTGATATATTCTCTGCGTCTGAGAATAGCGCATTCTTTGGGCAATCAGCACAAAGACTGAGTATACAAGAGGATAGAGCAAGCAGTTTTTTAAGAGGAATATCTGAAATGGTGAAAACTCTGTTTCAAATAGTTAGAGAACTAAGAATTATAGATGAAAGACTTGATATTTACAAAGAATGGAAGAAAACAAAAAGTGCAGATGCAACACTGAAAGGAATATTTGCTGACTTTGCAGAAAATAAAGGGGGGCAAATGCAACCTGGATCAATATATCACTTATCTAATCAAGTGGGATATGCAGTTTTGCCAGATTTATTTTTTAATACAATAGTTTACAATAAAAATGATATTGATAAAATTGTTGATGGAATGTCTTTCAACAAAAATGTAAAAGCTGTTCTAAAAAGAAAATTATTTCAATTTATAGTATGGAAAGAAAAAACAGAGATTGAGCTTGAATCGAGAAGAAAATTCCAAATAAAATATCTAAGACAACACTTCATGATTATTAAAACTTATATGGCGTGGGTAAAACCTTATTTGAGACATATAAAAAGATTAACTATGAATGAAGATCAACTAGATAGTCCTGATTTAATTTCGAGTTTTGAAACTTCTGCAACAGAAATAGAAGTAATTGCATATAAACCTATACCTAAATCTCCTTATAACTCAGCAATATTAATGACGTTTAAATTTACAACGCGTCCAGTTTTACAATACAGACAAGAAGGAAATCAAGGACCGATTCACGTTGGAAGAGGAACTATGACTCTAAGATCCTATGGTTGGACTAAAGATCAAATAGATAACTACAAAAGAATGAGAGAAAGTGAAGATTTCGAATTGCTAGGATTGGTTGACGAACAACTAAAATCCGCAATGGATCTATTAGGAAAAGATTTAGAGGATTATATTCGCGAAGCTGAAGGAACATTAGAAGAAAAACAAGCCGATGCACCTTTACAAAAAGATAAATTGAAAGCTATTAATTCTGGAGGCTCAATATTTGAGCCTTTCGCAGCATTGTTTGGAGGATTCGGAGAAATGCTAGGCTTGTTCAATCCTAAAGGATTAGATTTGTTTAAAGGAGCGCCTCCTGATGACTCTGATAAAATTAAATCTGCAGCAAAAGGAGCAGCAGGAGTAATGTGGATGGTATTTAAAAATTATAAAAAAGCTCATGGTTTACTTTCTTGGTAAGATATTTGAATTTTTTAATCATTTTACTTAAACAATCTAAATATTTTTAATTTGGATTGTCTTTCTCATGAAAATGTCTGAAACAATTGTTCCTTTTGATAAAATGCCTTTACAAAAAAAGATAGAAGTAATTGAAGCACTAAAACAAAAAAGACAGCAAGAACTAAAAGAATTAGAAGAAAATTCAAAAAGTGAGGCCGAAAAACTGAACAGAGAACTTTTAGAAGCAATAGATCAATTAAGTCTTGAAGATCAAAAAGAATATCTAGAAGAACAAGAAAAAAAACACAAAGAAGACAAAGAAAGATCACTCGAACAAACGCTAGAAGGAACAAAAACTTGGAGCGAACAAGAAAACACTGTTGTGAACTATTCTAAAAATGTTCAGCCTATGAATATATATGAATTAACGGATTATAATTTATATTCTAGAGTGAAAGAACTTGTGACTAAGGCGGAAGGAAACTTTATTTCTCCAGAAGAAAGAAACTTTTTGAGTAGTGTTGCATATAACATAGAAAAAATAAAAAAAGAAAATCCATATCAATCAATAAAACAATACGACTCTTCTAATTATTTATCAAGAGCATCAAACTTACTTCAAAAATTGGACGAAGATATAAATCGATTTAAGTATTAATGTGTGAATAATAGTTTACTTTATTCTTTCTAAAAATAAGACGTTCCCAACAACTTTATGTTCAATTGAAAATCTTTTAGATACTTCATCAACAATTAGCTTAACAAGATCATCCTTATTGTTGTTTTCAAGAGAATTCTTTAATATTTTAATTTTTAGTGCCGAATTTTTTTTAAGATATTTTAAAATCTCATCTAAGAAAAAAGAACTATAACCTTTTTTACCTAGTTGTACACTTGGCATTTCTTTTTGAACATTCATAAACAGAAGAAATAATAATGGTCTTTTAAATACTTCGATTATTTGATTTGACCCACTATTTTTTTACTGAGAACTTTCCAGAGGGAAGACAAGATAGAATAGATTCATTTGATGCAAGATCAAATTTTTTCATCAATAATTTCGCTACATCTCCCTTTTTTAAGTCTCCTTGGGTTAAAGAAATGCTCTTTTCACATTTTTTCTTTACTGCACTTTCAGGACCAGACATAATTACTTTTAATCCAGGAGAACTAGGCTCGTTAAAATAACCAACAGCTAAGCTTAATACAGGTGTATAATGTGTACGTTTTCCTTGTACCATGAATGCGCCTTTAGAAATGTATTCTCCTGATTTAGCTTGTTTCGATACTTGTTCAGGATCAACTTCAAATACTTCAACTCTCTTGATTCCTAAGTCCCAGGCTTTACTAAATGTTGCAGCAAAACAAGCAGCTTCTTCTTTTGTTTCTTTAGGAATTTCCTTTTTATCAGGATTTTTAATAATAACAAAAGGACTTCCAGGAGCATCTGTATGATAGACTAAATCATCCTGATCCATGTGTTTTTTTACAACAATCTCGTTAGTGGAAGCATCTCTTCCGCCAATTACTAAAAAATTATCGCTTGATAAAAACCATCTGAATTTTTCGTACCACTCTTTTTTCCTAGACTTTTCAAGAGTAACCAGTTTACTTTTCAAAGCACTTGCTTCTTTTTTCTTTAATTCGAGATTTGCTTTTTTTCTAGTCTCTTCTAATGCTTGTTTTGCTCCTGTAAGCTTTTTCTTTGCTTTTTTAGCACGCTCATAATACTCTTGTGCATTTTCTTCAAGACTCTTATCGATAAACAATTCAATCTTCATAAGTGTAGAATGTGGGTATCTGTTTTTATTTTTACCCCTTTTTGATTAACAATTAATGACATTAACTTTGAAAATAGATTTATCTTCGCAACTTATCACACCTGATTCTGTTTCTACTCTAGGAATAAGTCGCACAGTTGGGTTTTTATCTCTCGCAAATTGAGCATTTAATTCTGTGCTCTTTCCAACATTTAAACTTGATCGTGGAATAATTAGTTCTTCTCTAGTTTCTCCATCGCTAACGTAAATGAATGAATGAATTGGAGAGGATCCAGTATTTGTTAAAGCCATTCGCAAAGTTGCTTTGTTAACACTATAGCAAATTCCATCTTTATTATTAATTTGACCAACTTCTATGCTCACATTTTGACAATTTCCATAAGATTTGTTCATGCCAGAAATAACTGAGGAAATTATAGAAATAAATGCAACTGCTCCTGCAACTATTAGAATGATTTTGATGAGTGGAGGTACAGATTCGAAAAGTCCCATTTTGATTAAAGCACCAGTAAGTTCATTTTATAATCAATCTCATATTTATATAAACGTTTCGTTTAACTTAAAAATCAAACTAAACATTTATAAAAAAGAAGCATCAAATAATATAAATAAAAAGAGAAGAAAGTAGAAAAAGAGCTAAAAGAGGTGTTTTATCCTGAAAATAAGTAAAAAAGCACAAAGTGCAATGGAGTACTTATCAATAATAAGTATAGCTCTATTAATTCTTATACCTAGTACAATGTTATTTCTAAATTACTCTAAATCTACAACAGACACTATAACTTCAGGACAATTAAATTTAATAGGAACCACACTTCAAAATAAAGCAGAGGAAATGTATGTTGTGGGTAAAGGTTCTTGGGTAACTCTAGAATTTAGTTTTCCTCAATCATTTCAAGAAGCAGGAATAAACACGGGGAATGAATTGTATTTTACATATTCAACAGCAAAAGGAGTATCGCAAGTTGTATTCTTTTTTGATAGATTTAACATAACATCAATAACAAACACATCTTGTAGCACTTATTGCAATCTAAATTTCTCTGAAGGAATAAATAAAATAAAAATAGAATCAAACGGCTCACAAGTGATTGTAAAAAAAGTATGATCTAAATCATAAAATGTTACCATAATTTAGAAGGATTAATATGATGATTTCAAATAAAAGAGGGCAATCAGCATTTGAATTTATAATGTTGTTAGGCTTTGCACTTTTATTCGTTCTGATAATTTTTTATTTACTTCAAACAACTTTGCTAGGCTTACAAAAAGATAAAAACAGAGAAGAAATAAAACAAGTTGCAAATATTTTAACAACAGAACTTTCGTTAGCAGAAGCATCGCCCACTCAATATTCTAGAACATTTTCATTACCATCAACGATTAGAGGAAATGTATATGATATCAGTTCTCCTGACGGAAGAGAAATTGTAATACATTATTTGGGCGAACAATATGTCTACTTTTTATCAGGTCAACCTCTTTTGAATTATACAAATTTAGGTCCTGGCGAAAATTCTTTAAGAAAAAGATGTCTTTCTCAAACTGATTGTCTTTTGGAACTTTATGAGCCATCTATAAAAACACAAACGTGGTGGAATGCGTTATACTTGAACAGAAAAGAAGTAATAATAAATAATACTGGCTCAACTGTTTTGACAAGTTACCCTGTATTTCTTGTAATTCCTAAAGCACAAAATATGCAACCAGATTTTGGTGATGTAACTTTTTTGAACGGAAGATGTAATAGTTCAGGAGGAATTAGTCTTGATTATGAATTAGGATCTTATACTTCTGCTAGCGCATATTTTTGGGTAAAAATTCCCTCGCTTACAATTGGCGAAAATAAAATATGTATGTATTATAATAATCCCGGACCATTTTCTACTCCTGCCGAATCAGCAGTATGGGATAAAAACTTTGCAATAGTTCAGCATTTTGAAGATAATTCAACAATAGAAAGTGATTCAACAGCAAATAACAACGAAGGACAACTTGGAGGAGGAAGCGGAGCAAGTATGCCTGCCTGGGAAGTAGGACTAAGCCCAGAAACACTAAAAACTCCTACTTGTGATAATATATCTTCTTTTGGGGCAAGTTCAGGTTCAACAATAAGTATAGATTCAGGTAGAGTTAAAGTAGTGGATTCTGGAACTGGAAGTGCAGGAGTATATCATTTAGGATTAAGTGGAAATGATCAATATTATTCTGTTGGAGATAAAATACAAATGGTTTTAGATATAGACTTTGCTGGTTCTGGATTAACGTCTGCAAACACAGGATGTTATACGACAGGAGTAGCACCTTATACTATAATAACAAATATAAAAACATTACAGCAAGGAACTAACTTAGTTACATTTATAGTAACATCTGCACCTGTGGCTGCAGTAACATGTAGAATTTGGGCTGACGGAATGATTCCAGGTTCAAATTTTACCGTTGATGATTGGTCTGCAAAAAGAATTAATAACCAACTTGGAGGATCATATAATTACGACGGAATAAATGATTATATTGATTTTGGAAATGATCAAAGTTTAAATATTTCTGGACCAATAACTCTTCAATTATGGCTTAAAATTCCAGGTAATCCTAGTTTTTATGATAAAAACTGGTACATTTTTGGAAGAGGAGATGGTTTAAGTGGTGCGACAACAACAGGAGCATATGTTCTTTCATACTACAAAGGAAATGATAAGTTATATTTTGATATTGATAACGGAACTATTAGAAATGCTGTAACAACAACATTAGCATCCTGGACAGACAAATGGTATTATATTGTCGCAAAATGGGATGGAACTAAAAATACGTATGGCTTAAAAGTATATGTTGACTCTGTAATTAATGGACAATCAACATCAAACTTAGATTTCTTAAGAACTGATGGGCCATCTGTGCGAGCAGGATACAGAAGTTTAAATTATTATAATGGATCGATTGATGAGATAAGAGTTTCAAATATTGCAAGAAGTGATGATTGGATACAACAAGATTACCAAATGGTTGAAAACCAAGACACGCTTGTAAGTTTTGGAACGGAAGAAAATAAAATAGATTAAAAAAATATTTTAAAAATATTTTTCTAAGTGTCTTTTGCTATATTTACTTTTTTAATTTATTCTAATTATTGTGGTATAGAATTCTTTAATTAGCAATATTAATACTTACACTTCCAGCAATGAAACTAAATCCAATTGTAAACAATCCTGCAATAACGATGTAGAGCAACGTAGAGATAAGCAGATTCTTACCAATTACTTCCATCTCACTAATTTTATCTGCTCCGTGTTGAATTCCACTAATTAAAATACTTAAAACAAAAGTAATCTGAACAACATAAAGGCCAACAATAGCTTGGAAATAATATGTAGGAACTCCTCCAGAACCGAACATACTCAAAATACCTGCGGCAGAAATAGCGTTATCAGTTCCTTGATTAAATTCTGCTACTTTTTCACTTAAACTACCAAGAATCTGACTAATCATGCTGGTTATTCCAACAACTATTCCAGAGATAACTGGCGTTAAGAAACTAATCTGACTCTTCATGCTGCTTAAAATATCTGCCATTAAATCTTGAAGACGTTCATCAACACGATGCATTGATTTAATGTACTCAGCAACAGTAATAAGTGCTTGACTTGCAATTAAAGGACCTTTTTTACTGCTTTCAATAAAAACTTTCATACTGCTCTCAATTATGCTAGAAGGAAAATGATGAATTGCACCATACTCTCTATCAAATATAGCTGATTCTACACCCATTCCTCTTTTTATAATATTTGCAGAAACCATTTCAAAAAATATGCCTGATTGAGAACCTTGCATAACTTTAGCAACGCTACTAAATGCAATTTCTGCAGGAATTCCATCTGCTAATCTGTTTCCTAATTGAAATAATGCTGAAGCAAATTCTTCTTCAAGTTTAGCAGTTTCTTCTTTAAGTTTAGTTAGATTAGATGTTTTCCATTTGTAATAAAGTCCAAAACCGAGACCCAATCCTAACGGAAGAAATAAACTGAGAAGACTCGCGCCCAAACCATAAGGACCAATAACTTGTCCTGAAGGTTCTCCAGAAATCAACTCTGCACGATAATCAAGAAACTTAGCATAAACAGGTACATCTCTGTCGATATCTTGTGGAGTGGTAATTCCCTGGCCAGATAAATAAATATCAAAATTTGGATTTAGTCCGTGAATTAAAAGTGGAAGAAATCCGATAAATAAAAACGAAACAATTACAAAAGTCGCAGCAATTGCAGGAGTCAAAGAAACAGAAGAACGAGAAGAAAAATTAAGATCTACGTGATCTATGTCGATTTTTCCTTTCAAACTCTCAATATCTATTCCACCATAACCTGTTGGACGAGTGGATAAAATTTGTCGACCCATATAATAAACAAGAACAGGAAGTGCTATATTGTATAATGCAAAGAGATGATACCATTTTGTTTCAGGAACGAACGCAGTAAGCAAAGGAAGAATAACTAATCCAAGAATAGGTAAAACAATTCCAAGCATGTGCAATGCAGTCATAGGACCTTTCAAGTCATGAGTGAAATGCAACATTTTTTCATAAGTCTCATCAAGAATAACTGTTAGACTTTTATCAAGCGCATCTATTCTTCTAGTTTCAGAAGATTCATATAAACTGCTTTGAATAAGATGCATGCTTTCAATAAATTCAGGATTCCATTTTCTCCACGTCAAAAGATAATAATCTAAAGATTGATTGACATTATCAAACTTGCCTGTTTCAATATCCCAAATAATTTTTTTAAAATCAAGAGATAACGGGGGAGATAAATGTTCTGCGGCAAAATCAATTGCTAATTCTAAGTTAGGAGTGTGTCGCATATATGTTACAACATAAAAAATACTCAAAACCATTTGATTGCTGGCTTTCATACGCCACATATTAGAAATAATAAAAGGAAGCTTTGTTAATGGAATAAATAGAACGGC
>PCYF01000059.1 GCA_002762915.1 Candidatus Woesearchaeota archaeon CG10_big_fil_rev_8_21_14_0_10_32_9 | reverse complement strand
TATCTTCAAGATCTAATAAAAGTGTCAAACCTCTAGCACCGTGTCCATTTGAACTCATGAATGAATAATTGAGAGAGTTATTTTTGTTATAAATAGCATCGCGGACTTCTGGAAGAAATCCTAGAAATGAATATTTTTCTACATCTGGATCTTTACTTATTTTATCAAACAAATCAACATTTTTTACGCTGATAAAATACATCGGTTCCAACATCGGCGTTGGAGGATTAGATATCATTTTTCTTATTAATAAATCTTTTTCGTTCTGCGTAAGACTTTTTCTAACCCCGAATAATCTTCTTATCTCTTTCAACTCTTCTTCTGAATATTGAATCATACTACTAAAAAAGCATCAGAACTATATAAATCTTTCTATTCGTTGTTACTTATAAGTAGTACATCTTTCAATTATTTCTCTCTTCTGAGGAAATCTCCTCTATCGAACGCATTCTTGACAAATTCCATCTTACCCTTCTTAAAAAAGGAACCAAGACCCAGATTTTCATCTCGTTCATTTTGAATTAAAAAAGGTTCAGAAAAAGATCTGTTTTTAATTATACTCTCTTTGAAAGCATCTCTACCACAAAGAAATAACCATTCCGCCTTATCATTAATGAAAACTTTATTCGTAGAAGATTTAGATAAAATCTCAAGAAGTGCAGTACTTGGTTTGAAAGATTTTTCATCTTTACCTAAAAAAAGACCTGAAGATAAAGGTTCAAAAGGGATATTTTCTCTCAGATTTTTTAATTCGGCCGATTCTAAAAAGAAATTTCTTTTTAATTCAATGTAGTCTAAGTGTTCATTTGAAAATTTACTTGAAAACGCATCTAAAGGATTCATCTTAATTCAACAGAAGAATCAAGTTCTTTTAATACTTTCCTTATTTTTTGTTTGGCGAGATTCAAACTCAATCTTTCTAGAACTAATTCAACTTTTTCCATTTTCTTCTCAATAACATTAATAGAATCATTAATACTATTAATCCAACCTTCGTGTTCTCTTACATTCAAATTAGCAGAATTATTCTTCAAACGAATATTAAGACCTTTACGCTCATCAACAAAATCAGACAGAGTTTTTTGATAATCCCTAATTTTTTTAGAAGAAATATTCAAGTCATCAATAAACACTTTGTTTTTCTTAGCTTTAACAAAAGAAGAATCAATCTTCTTTGCAAGCTTTTCTCCATTTTTCAACATAGTCTCTAATGGTTTTTTTGAAAATGAATTTAGTGTTGATTCCGCTTTTCCCAAAATTCTCAAAAAAAATGTATCAAGAGATGCTAAGTCAGATTTAAATTCGGAAACAATCCTTTCCTCTAATTCTACTAATTCTTCTAAACGTTCTTGAGTTTTTCTGAAATCCTGATATCCTAATGAATTTTTTATTATATTAACTTTATCTTCTATCTTAGAACGTTTTTCTACCTCAATAAGTCTCTTGGAATCAAGTGCTTCCAACTCAGCTCTAAGAAACTTTATTTCTTCTTCCGAAACATAATAATTCTTAACCAACTCTTTAACCAATGCAATTTTCTCAATTGGAGAATTTTCAAACGAAGAAACACCTGAACTTATAACAGCATCAAGCTCTTTCAATTTTTTTGAAATAATCTCAATATCTTCAGGATAATGCTCCTTAATAGAAAAATAATGTTTTTGAATCTCTTCTTCCAGTGAAGTCATAGTCTCCGATAATAATTCAATAAATTCTTTAATCTCATCGAGTCGCTCAGGCAAAATAGTTTTATTCAAGAAACTTTCAATGTAAGAAATGTACTTATCTTTATTTATTTTTATTGCAGATATACTTCTTTCTGGAAGTCCTGTTGTGTTTTTAGGAAGCGCAAGTTTGAAACTTTCTAATAACTCTTTTAATTTTGTAGATTTCGATATAATTTCTCTTTTTATTATTCCAGTTCTAGTTCCAATTTCATTCCTAGAAATATATCCATCTAACCAAGAATCAACATCCTGAAGTTCTATGTATCGTGTACTTGGTTTTTTTCTAAATGTATTAAATAAACCCATAAGAAAACAATAGATACCTCAATATTTATACTTATCTATACTTAAACCCCAAATTAACTTTGCATCTTGTCAATCAATTAAACTCAACTAAAAAATTAATACTTTTTAATCAAATAAATCTCATTAGTTTTACCTTTTTGTTTTTTAGAAATAATTCCTTTATTCTCTAAATCTTTCAACAACAAAGATAAGGATGCCTTAGAAAAACCTGTTCTAAATCTTAACGTTGACTGAGTTATTCCTTCTTGCTCTTTTATTGCTTTTAGTGCAATCTGTTCCTCACGAGAAAAACCTGCAACAAATGCCGCAAACTCATCTTTATCTTTCTCTAAACTCTTAGCCTGCTTTAAAGCTTCTGAAACTTCTTTACTCTGCTTTAAAACAAGATCTCCTGTTTTATCAAACCAAAACAAATAAATTCCAAGAATAATTAGAGAAAATCCTGCTATATATCCGACTATATAAGGAGTATAATCTCTATCTTCATGTAAACAAACAGTGCCTCCTTCAACATAACAAGAACCATTCTGCTGTTCAATAATCCAACCAATATACCTATCGTCCTTCTGCTTATTAATCGTAACAAAGAAACAAACAATTAATCCTAATACTATAAGCAAAACTCCGATTTGTTTTTGGTTCATGTTACTTAAACACCTGCAGTACTATTTATTACTTATGCATAATTTATAATTTTGAGTACTTAAGCAACAACGAATTAAGTAAAACCGACACACTACTCAATGCCATTGCCGCCCCCGCGATAATAGGAGATAACAACCAGCCTGTAACAAAATATAATGCACCTGCAGCAATAGGAATTCCTAAAATGTTGTAAAACAAAGCCCAAAACATATTCTGTTTTATTTTACTCATGGTTTTCCTGCTTAAGACAATTGCACGATATACTTGGAGAGGATCATTTCTCATTAAAACTATATCTCCAGCCTCAACAGCAACATCCGTACCAGAACCCATAGCAATACCAATATCAGCTTGAGCAAGAGCCGGAGCATCATTAATACCATCGCCAACCATTGCAACAAATCCTTTCTTCTGCAATAATTTTACATAATCTGCTTTTTCACTCGGTAAAACTTCAGAGAACACATTATCAATTCCAGCTTGCTTTGCAACGAATTCTGCC
>PCYF01000056.1 GCA_002762915.1 Candidatus Woesearchaeota archaeon CG10_big_fil_rev_8_21_14_0_10_32_9 | reverse complement strand
TACTAGCTATGAAACCTACAATCACTGCGAGCGCCAGCAAAACCAAGAAATATAACTCAGGAACAGATAATCCCGCCATGAACGCAATAAAAACTGCGAGAATACCAAGAATCTTTCCATTCCTATACGAACCAAAAATCGATACTCCTAAAAACAATATTGGAATTATCCAGAACCACAGAGATAAAACATTTCCCGGAAAAACATAATCAAGAGCCGTGTGTGCGTAACCAAGAATATAATCTTCAGGATCAAAACCAATTCTAACCCAAACGCCGCTCAGAAAACCAAAACCTAAAACAAATTGTTTAACAAAACGTTTGGATTGATTATTCATTTAATGTATCCTCCTTTTTGTAAACTCCAAAGTTTTTCATACAGACCATCCTTTTTAATTAATTCTGCATGCGTGCCCATCTGAACAATCTTTCCTTTATCTATTACTACAATCAGATCAGCTTTCATAATTGTCGATAATCTATGAGCAATAATAATCGAAGTTCTACCCTTCATCAATCTTTCTAAATCTTTTTGAATTTCACTTTCAGTCTCAGAATCGAGCGCAGAAGTAGCTTCATCCAAAACAAGAATCTTCTTATTCGCCAAAATTGCTCTAGCAATTGAAACTCTTTGTTTTTCTCCACCAGAAAGCTTTACTCCTCGTTCTCCAACAACGGTATTTTCTTTCAAAGGAAATGATGAAACAACTTTGTCAAGCTGTGCAAATTTCATTGCCTGTAAGACTTGTCTTCTTGAAGCAGACTTGTTACTAAACAAAATGTTATTGTAAATAGTATCGTCAAACAAAACTGCTTCTTGAGGAACAATACTTAACTCCGATCTTAAAGACTCTTGTCTAACTGAATTAATGTTCTCCCCATCAATTAAAATTTCTCCCTTATTCAAATCATATAAACGATACAATACTTTTACTAAAGTTGATTTTCCAGAACCAGAAGGACCAACAAGAGCAATCTTTCTATTCTCAGGAATACTTAAAGTGAAATTATTCAAAACGTATCTGTTCTTGTATTTGAAAGAAACATTCTGAAAATCAATGGTTCCTTTTTTGATTATTAAATTCTTAGCGGAAGGATCGTCTTTTATTTCATTCTCAACTTTGTAATACTTGAACAAAGATTCAAAGTCAGCCATGGATCTATAAAACCCTCTGAGCCCATGATCAAAACCAAAAAGAGGCCCAACTAGATTACCAAATGCCGTGTAAATAAAGACTAATTCTCCTACAGTTAATGTTCCCGCAATAACTTTTTGCATTGGAACAATAAGAATTGCGAGAACTCCTAATCCTAAAATAAGTGCATGACCAGCAGATAACCATCTAAAGTAATCCCAGTGTCTCATAGTTGCAGTTCTAGTTCTCATACCGTAACCAGCATATCTCTTTTTGATAAACTCCTCTTTACCAAAATACTTGATTGAATCAACATTAGTAAAAATATCACTAATAACTGCTTTTTCGCTATCTTCAGCATCATTCGCAGTAAGATTTGCAGGCTGCTGTAAACGATTCACAAAAAAACTAAACACTACGAACACGACGACAATAACCAAAATAATTAATGCAGATGTTGTATCGAAGAACGCAATAGCAATACCAACTACAATTGCTTGAAACAATAAAGGTGCAAAATTGAAAACAACAACATCAGTCATTCTTTCAATAGCTCCAGCCCCTCTAATTAAACGACTAATAATAGAACCCGTTTTATTTGAAGAGTGAAAACCATGAGATAGTTTCAAAATATGATTAAACAATTTTGTCTTTAAATCATACATAACTGCTGAATCAAGTAAGTTAATCCAATGTAAATGAATCCACTTCAAAGCAGATCTTAATACAACTATTGAAACGAAAACTGCAGCCAATAAAAACAAGAAAGACACAAAAGTATCTGCCGTTAAAGATTGCGAAGTAAATAAAGTAATCTTGTCAACTAATTCTTTGAACAAATAACTCTCCAAAGTATATGAAGCTTGTAATAATAGAATAACTACTAGAATTCCTACTGAGAGTAACTTATAATTAGTTATAAGATCCCAGTACTTCTGCAAGTTATACTTCATATCTATTTTTTGTTTATCAACATCAACCATTTTGTGCCTCTACACTCACTCTTATTAACCCAGGTATATCTAGGATATCGATGGAACACCAAAAGAAAATTAAAGTTCACCGGGCCACTGCAATTAGTAACTTTTGAACATACACCTTTGAAAAAATAATTCTTATATAAATTTATCGGGTTTTTACATCAATATTAGAATTGTTGAAATAAATTTTACAAGAATATTCTCCAGAACTTGATTTGGTCGGAGTTGATAAAATTAAAGTATACACCATTTTCCCATTCATACTTTTCGCAGCAAGAGACGTGCTGGAAACATCCAAACCATTACAATTAACGTAAGAAATATCTCCCTCGCTTTGAGAAGTTAATAAATCTGAATCAATACCTTTTGAAACATCTGCTTGACTTAAAATAGAAGGCATACTCTTTAACATATCAAATGAACCTGGAAGATTATCAGGAAGACTCGTAGAAAGACCAGAAAGATTCTTTTGTAAAATTAAAACCATTACAATCAAACCAACAACGAACATAACAATCTTAAGCAACAACGTCAACAACTTGAATACTCTTTCATCTTCCATTTTTTTATATTTTATTCGACTCTTTTTATTTTTTTCTCTGATTATAAAATAATTCCTCTACTTCTTCTTTAGATACTATGTCTTCTGAAGAACGATCCTCTCTAATTCCAACAAATCTTGGAAAACGCAAAGCATAACCAGAAGAATAACTAGGACTCTTTTGTATTTCTTCAAATTGCAAACTAACAACTATTTCTGGCTTAACACGAACTTCTCTTCCTTTTTCTTCTATAATAAATGGCTTAAGAAGATTTGTTAATTCCTCAAAAGAAGCACCTTCCTCTGATTTTTCTTTAAGACCTGTTCCAACTTTTCCTAGTTCCAAAAAACCATCCTCTGATTGACAAGCAACTGTAAAACTAGTAAACCAACCACTACGCTTTCCTTCTCCCCATTCAGCACCAACTATTACAACATCAAGATCATCCATTGCAGACTTTAATTTAATCATAAAACCAACTCTGGATCCTGGTTTGTAAATACCATCGAGATTCTTAAACATCAAACCCTCATTTCCTTGCTTAATAGATTCTTCGAAAAATGCTTTCGCTTTTTTATCGTCATCTGTTAACAATAATTTGGATAAAACAATTTTCTTCGGTTCTTGTTTTATTATTTGTTCAAGAATTTTCCTTCTCTCAGAAAACTTTGTGTTTAACAATATTTTATCATTATAAACAAGAATATCAAAAACATTTAATTCAATAGGAAGATCTTTTGCAATCTTTTCAATATCATACTTTCTTTTAATTCTTTGAGAAATGTGCTGAAACGGAGTGTAACTTCCAGTCTTCGAATCATATCCTGCGGCTTCACAATCAAGAATACAACGTTCTGCTTTAACATTCTTCAAAATATAATTCTTAACTTCTGGAAACTGCTTTGTGACTTCTTCCAATCTTCTTGTATAAATAACAACATCATTTTCATTTTTATGAACTTGCATTCTGAAACCATCATACTTAAATTCTAAAGCTGCAGGTTTTCCAACTGTTTTGAAAGCATCTTCAACAGAATTAACTTTTTGAGCCAACATAACTTTTAGAGGATTTCCAACAACAAGTTTTATTTTTGCTAATTCATTCAAACCTTTTCTTGATGCTTGAGCAACAACTCCAAAATCATTCGATTTATCGAGCGCTTCCTGAACTTTTAACATTATTTCAACATATTTTTCCCTATCTTTTGGATTAATGGAATCTGAAGAATCATCATAATTAGGATTTGCTTCATCTAAATAAGCCCACGCAATCGCATCTCTTAGAGTTCCTTCAGCAACACCAACTCTTAAATCTTGAAGTGTTGTTCTAATAACATACCTTGCTTCTAATGGCTCTGCAATTGAAAGTAATTTAGAAATTAATTTTACTTTTTGATCAACGCTTCCTTGACCTTCTAATGTTGAAAGTTTCTGCAAAGTTTCAAAAACATCTTTAACAGTTAATTCCTCATTAAATAACGTGTTCTGTTTTTTTGACTTCATTAAATGCTCAGTTACTAAACCGAGATCTCCTTTCTTTTTCCAAAGATCTTCAATTTGTTTTGCAGAATATCCTGTTGCAGTTGCTATTGCTTTTAATACAAGTTTTGAGGCAACACCTATTTCTCGTTTATCGTGCGATGGAAAAACTTTTCCTTGCAATAAAATTATTACTTTTTCTAAATCTTTGTCGCTTGTTTTCTTTAATAAATTAGAGATTATCCATGTTTTTTTCAATCTTTTTGAGGAATTTTCAAGAATTTCGTATGCCTCTGCCAGCTCTTCATATTTCATTTTTTTGTTTAAATAACTGAGTTTTAAAACACTTTCTAAAGATGTTTTGTCACTTCTAAGTAGTTATGAACCGAAATATTTAAATATAAGAAAACACACTAACATACTATGACGCTAGAATCAATACTAAAAACAGTAAAATACGGCTTAATAGGGGCCACAATACTCACAGGAATAACACTAGCACAAGACACCATACACATACAAGGAAACATAAAAAACAACCCATTCCAAACCAACATAAAAAACGCCACCATCACCATAAAAAACCAAACAGGACACCCACTACAAACCACTACAACAGACACACTAGGAAACTACACCACAAACTTCACCCCCACAGGAATAAACGACCACAACCCAGAAACAATAAAACAATACAAACTCTCACCCAACTACCCCAACCCATACAATCCGTCCACAAACATAGACTTCTACACACCAAAAACCGGAAACTACAACATAAACGCATACAACATACTCGGACAACAAATAACAACCAAAAACTACCAACTACAACAAGGAAAACACACATTCCAAATAAAAGGACTAGGCGCAGCAGGAATAAAAATACTACAAATAACCGGAAACAACACAACAACCACACAAAAAATGATCCAACTAGACGGAAACAACCAAACACCAAACATACAACTAATCGCACAAGAAAACTACAACCCCAACACACTACAAAAAACAACCCTAAGCGACAGCATCAAAATACTCTTCACAGCCCCAAACCACCACCCAGACTCAACAATGATCCCAGTAACACCAAACATCACACTTGATTATGCACTACTACAAATACCAACAATAAAAAACGCAACCATAACCGGACACATAACTAATTTACAAACACAAGAAAACGTAAAAAACGCCAACATAAAAATCACCAACCCAGACAACAACAACACACTAATCAACACCAACACAAACAACTCCGGAGTATTTTCTGGAAACTACCAATACCAACTCTGGATAAATGAAACAGATTCAATAACCAACCCAACCAACATAACCACCACAATCAACAAAAACAACTACCAAACCAAAACACTCACACAAAACCCCCAACCAAACACAACAATCAACGAAACACTAACCAACAACGGAGTAAACCACCAATTCCAAATCACACCATACGACGTAAACGGCACAATCATCGACAGCCTAACACTACATTTGCAAAAAAATAACGGTAACGAAATATTTTCAAAAGGACCAAACAACAAAATAAACATAAACATCACCGATTACCACGACGAACCAGACACCACCGCAACACTAACACATCTGAATAACGATTACTTACAATGGATAATCGGAAGAACAACCAACCAACCACTAGACTCATACAACCTATACCAAACCACAAGACAAGACAACAACATAACATCCCCTCTAATCATGCCAACACTAAAATTCACACAACTAGACAACACAGAAACAAACATGTACCTAATACCCTCAAAAGTCCCAAACCCACAACAACCAGGACAATACCTAACAATGGACGGAGACACCGTCCAATACATGATGAGAAGAGACATGCCAACAGGCCAAGCATCCAACTCCAAATTCATGCCATCCGACGCATCAGACACAACAGACTGCATAATATTAACATGGAACTACACCACCGGAAACCCAGTATCAACAGAAAAAATACAAAACACAAAAAACCAATACCAAAAAATACTAAACACATACACACTAGAAAACGGAACACAACTACTAAACTACAACCTATACACCATCGACAGCTTTAACGACCCAAGATGGCAAAACATACTCGCAAGAGAAGGAGACAACGTAGCATACACAAAATATGAAAATATACCAATACCAAGTAATGGAGTATTTTATGGACAACCACCAGGAAGAATAAAAGGATCCGTATCACACTACTCAGAATCAACAACAACACCTACAATATTCTCAGAACTATTCGAACAAATAACAGGAAACAACGACCCCCCAGGAATAGGAACAGGAACAACAGGATACGTCTGGAACCCAACCACCCAAAACATAACAGACTTCGGAAAAATACTTCTAAGAATGAGATCACTACTAAACCCAGGAACACCATACTAAACTGCCCCGTTGTGAACAGGAAACAGAACCACTTAAACAGACATCAATAATAACAAAAAAACTAAACACCACACAAAGTAACAAATTCTAAGAACTCAAAAATTAATTTTGATAATCCCCGCCACCAGTAAAATCAGGCCTACAATAACAAGAACCAACATCAAGTGTACAAGAATCTGAACATCCAGGAGTCCCCGTAGGAGTATAACTCATAGCACAATAAATAACATCAGCACAAGTAAATCCATTTAGATTAGTACCATCACACTGTTCTACGCCTCCAATATCTCCATCTCCACAAACAGCACTAACACCAAAAATCCTCACATTACCCTGCTCAACATAATAATTATCTTCTCCAAACTTAGGAATCAAACAACAAGCAGCACTCTGATCAGGCGTAAAATCTGGAGAATACAAATCAGGAATCTCACTAACACACCAAGAATTCTCATCTCCTTGATAATATGAACTCAACCAAGACATAAGACTTGAACTAAAATCATAAGTGCAAGGTCTAGCTGCATCTATACCACATATCTCTGAAGCTTGACAAGACCACCCATAAAGAGGATCATAAACAGAGTACGTTCCTTTTCCACAACAGAAACCTTGAGGTTGCAAAGTAGAATTATCATAAACACCATAACTACAATACTGATTATTACAAATGCCAGGATTAGCAAGACAGAACTCAGTAGTTTGATTATTCGCAGTACATTCAACAGGAGGTTTTGATAAAACTTGCACTTCTTGACAATCAGAATCAGCACAATCAATTAAACCATCGCCATCGTTATCAGCATTATCATCACAAACTTCTATAAGTTGACAACACAATTTATTCGCAAAAGTATTTTCCATAGGATAATTATCAGCAGAGCAATCAGCAACGTGACCATTATCAACATCAGCTGATTTGAAAATACAAGCCTCATTAGTATCGCAACTAGATTTCATTGAACAAGCATTAGCACCAAAACCAAGTTTAATCTCTCCCTGGAATGTTGTGAGAGTTGAAGTAGTGTTAGAAACGTGACCAGAACCATTATACACAGGAGGAAGATAACCAGCATACTTGAAACTAGGTTCTCCATAACCCAAAGACCACGTACTTGGACAAAACAAACCATAAGGTGAACCCATTTCTAAATTACCAGTAAAATGACCGTCCATGCTCACTAATCCCACAATAGACTTATTTGAAAGAGTTGCATCTTTAAAATCAATAGAACAATTAACAGAAGTAGAACCAACAACAGTTACACCTAAAACATTAGGCACTAAAAGTATCAAAAATACAGCTAATAAAATCTCTAACCTCTTCATAACATTAATAACAAAAATGAGGCTTTATATATTTTTTTATGGTTTACTGAAAAAGTCCTTAATAAGACTCTCGTAAAGAAGAGTTGTCTTAAGATTCCAAGATTCTGGAAAACATCTCATATAACTAGGCCAAGCATAACGTTCATCTAAGAAAACAATAATTCCTTTGTCAGTTTCAGAACGAATACAACGACCCGCACTCTGAAGAGTTTTATTAAACGCAGGGAAAACATAACCATAATCCCACCCTTTTTTGAATTTCTTATCATAATAATCAATGAACGCTTTTGTTTCAAGATCTGGTTTTTGTAGAGGTAAACCAACAATAACAACGCCTTTCAAATAATCGCCAGGTAAATCAATACCCTCGCCGAAACTACCAGTAATTGTTCCAAGAAGAACAGCACCAACATTCTTATAAGATTTAAAATTCTCAAGTAATTCCTCTTTTTCTTGCTTGGACAAACCTTGACTCTCAGTAAAAATAGTTTTCTCGCAATTTTTCATAAAACGATAAACATCATCACGCATCTTAAAGCTAGGAAAGAAAACGGCAGAATTACCAGGAACAGCATTGACAATTTTTTCAAGAATCTTCGCCATCTCAGCATACTGCTCATCATTACGAGTAGTAAATTTAGTACTAGTTCTAGGAATAATAATAGATAATTTATTAGTTTCTGGAAATGGACTTTTCAAAGTCATTTCGACAGTATCTTCTTTATCAAAACCAAGAACTTCTCGATACATGTAAGTTGGAGTAAGAGTTCCACTCATCAAAATAACTGAAGATGCAGCATCAATAACTCTTTTACTTAAAACTCCTGGATCAAGACACTTAAAATTAAGCGTTAAAATTTCTTCTCTTAAACCCGGAGATCTAGAAAAAATTCTTGTATAACCTTCTTCATCTGAATCCCATGCATCAAGAAATACTGCAATAGAACCACAATAAGATTGCTTCTTTTCTTTTCTAACTTCTGCAGCCAAATCAACAAGAGTGTCCATCGCACCATGATAATCAACAACTTCATTCAGCTTAGAAACAAAACTTTCTTTCGTAACATATTTTTCAAATTCATCATCAGAATATTCATTTAGAATAGATAATAATTTTTTAAGAATTCTAATTGCACGAAGATCTTCAAATTCTTCAGCTTCACTTATTGCTCTTTTAATAGCTATATTAGTTAATTTTTCACTAGCAAGATTTCTTATTCTACCAGGCAGATTATGCGCTTCATCAACAATAATAATTGCATCACTTAATTCTTTGTCAATTTTTTTCAAAAAAGATTCTCTTATCTTCGGATGAAACAAGTAATAATAATCAGCAACAATAATCTGAGAGTCTTTACCTAATAAAATGGAAACTTCATATGGACACACTTTATGTTTTTCAGAAATAGAAAGCAAGTTATGAGTTGTTGCAGGACTTACATCTTTCAATTCAGCAAGCGCAGTTTTAGTTTCAAAAGATAAATCATCATCTTTCTTGAGTTTTGTAAAAAAAGAACACTTACCGTCTTCTCGTAATTCTTTACAATATTCAGTGAATTCTCTAGTGTGAAGAATGTTAACACCCGGTTGCAAACACATATGTTTTTTTCCAATAATATCAACGGAAATAATTTTTACGTTGTGTTTATTTTTTATATCTCTAATTGTATCAATCGCCATTTTGTGCTGTGTATGCATTGATGTAAGAAAAAAAATAGTTTTTTTTGTTTTCAAGGCATTAGCAAGTGCTGGAGCAATACTTGCAGCAGTTTTACCAAGACCTGTCGGAGCATGAACAATTAAATTAGACTTATCTTCAACTGCTCTAGCAACAGCATGAACTAAAACATCCTGAATATCCCTCATATTATCATGAGGAAAAAGTGCAGTTGACATTAGCTAAAGAAATGACTCTCAGTTATTAAGCTTTACTAAGAAAAAAATAAAATTACTAAAGAATTATAAATATGAATACGAAAGAATTTAAGAAATTACTTTTTGAGCTTCTTCAAAGATTCTCTTGCTTCGCGAAATGCATGTTTTAATTTATGTTTAATTTTCTCAGTTCCTTCTCTAATTTCAGGCTCTTTCTCTTTAATCAAACGCTCAACTTCTTTACTGTATTCTTTTAACAAAGTGCCAACGTTTTCAATCTTAGAACCATACGCATTGAAATAAATCAAGTGTTCCAAAGGTTCGAATTCTTTCTCACTAGGAACTTCATCAGGATAGCCTATTGTTAAAATAGCTTGAGGTCTAACTTTTTCTGGAATGCTTAATGTGTCTTTAATATAATCTTCATTAAAAGAACCAACCCAACAAGTACCCAAATCTAAAGCGTGAGCAGCAAGCATCATGTTTTGAATAGCCGCCGCACAATTTTGAACACTATATAATCTCTGACCTCTTAAACCGTAATAACGTTCAGTCATTTCAGCATCTGCACAAACTACAATTAAAACAGGAGCTTCTGCAATCCAATACTGCTCAGTACATTCGGCAGCAATACCTTTAATCAAAGATTTTTTAGAAACAACAATGAAACGATAATCCTGCAAATTACCCGCACTAGGTGCAAAAGAACCTGCTTGCAAAATCAAAGAAAGCTTATCAAACTCAATAGGCTTCTGTAAATATTTTCTAATACTTCTTCTTTGTTGAAACACATCAAAAACATTCATTTTTTTATTAATAACTCCTTTACTATTTTAATCTTGTCCCACACATATGACAGAAATTACTATTAGAGTAATGTTTTGTACTACAATTAGGACAAATTATAATTGATTTTGTCCTGTTTAAAATCAAATCTCGCTCTCTTTGTAACTTTTCTGCATCCATTTTAGGAAGATCTTTACCAAAACCAAGAGAATTTGCAATTTTATCATTTAAATTATTTGAAGTAACATCTTTTTTAGATTTATTTCCAAAAACAAAAGCCAAAGCCAACTTGAAAACACCTATTCCTATCATGGCTATTCCTACCCAGAAAAATAAAGTCAAACCAGGACTATCAATCTTACTCTGAACATAAGTAGAATAAACTGAAACTACTGCACCAATTATTAAAAAAACCCAGCCACTAAGTTTAACCATTACACTAATCCACTTTTTATAGTATTTATAGTTTACGTTTGTCCATCGACGGTCTTGGAAATGTTTAAATATTAGTCCACACATGAAATGAGGCAAACACCGAGGTGCTTAGAAAATGGATAATAATTTGCCTGTAGTATGCAGAGCGTGTAACAGAACAGTTAAGATGGATCAAGTTAAATTTGATGAGACAAGAAGATCATACGTTTGTATCACTTGTTTTAATTCCACACATAAAACTATGCCTGAAATAAGAAGAACAAATCCTTCTTCATTGAAAACAGAAGCTGAAAATCTTAAATCAGTAAAAGATAGCATGGTTAAGTACTCTTGTTTGGGTTGTAAATACCACTTTTCTAGAAAAAAAGACAAACAAGTAGCTAGTTGCCCATACTGTGGGTCAAAGAAACTGCAAACCTTGGGAGATACTGCCAACCAAATACTAGAAGATGCAGATAAGTATAACTTTTGAGTAAAAATTTATTTCAAAGTTATTTTTTCTTTATTGTATAAATAGGGTCTCAGAACTTTTGGAATAGTTACACTTCCATCTTTGTTCTGATAATTTTCCAGAATTGCAACAAGAACTCTGGATGTAGCAATCGCAGTATTGTTTAATGTATGAACGTGAACATAAGAATTATCTTTTTTTCTATGCATTCTTATATCAGCTCTTCTTGCTTGATAATCAAGATAATTCGAATTGGATCCTGTTTCTTTGTATTCTTTTTGACGAGCCATCCACGTTTCAATATCATATTTCTTAGCTGCAAAATAACCAAGATCGCCTGTGCAGATATTAACAACTCTAAAAGGTAATTCCAAAGCTTCGTATAATTCTTCTGCATTCTTTTGAAGCTCTTCATGATATTTCCAGGAATCTTCAGGCGCACACACAATTATCTGCTCAACTTTGTTAAACTGATGCGTTCTAAAAAATCCTTTAGTATCAATTCCTCGAGAACCTATTTCTCGTCTAAAACACATACTGTATCCTGCCATTTTTATTGGAAGAGAATCTTCTTCTAATATTTCATCTTTAAATTGAGCAAGAAGAGGATGTTCAGAAGTAGCAATCATAAATTTATCATCGCCCTCAATTTTATACATTACATTTTCAAAATCTTCTAACGAAACTCCAGTTTCATAAGCATCTTTATTCATCATCAAAGGAGGCTCAACATAAGTGTAACCTTTTTTTACCATGTGATCAATTGCAAATCTTATAATTGCTTGATTCAATAAAGCAAGATCTCCCTTCAAGAAATAAAATCCTGCTCCTGAAATTTTTGCACTTCTTTCAAAATCAGCAACACCAAGATTCTCAGCAACTTCCTGATGAGGAAGAAGTTCGAAATCAAATTTCTTTGGTTTACCTACTTTTTTCAATTCAACATTTTCAGTATCATCCTTACCATAAGGAACAGAATCATGCATCATGTTAGGAATTCTTTTTAATTGCTCTGTCCACATTCCTTCAATTTTCTTTCTTTCTTCTTCTGATGTTTTTATTTGATCAGCAATCTTTTTTGCTTCTTCAAGAATTTTTTTTACATCTTCTCCTTTCTTCTTTGCTTCATTAATCTTAGAACTAACTTCGTTTCGTTGTTTTCTTAATTGATCTTCAAAGTGTTTTTTTTCTCTCCAATCTTTATCCATTCTAATAATAGTATCAAGAATTTTTAATTTCTCAGGATCTTTTCTCCTCGCCAAATTAGCTTTAACGAGTTCAGAATTTTCTCTAATTAGTTTTATATCGAGCATAAATGTTGTGATAATGGCGAATGTATAAAAACATTTTGGTGTTATACGCATCAAAAACAATTATCTTCCATATTGAAAACAATTATTTAATTTACCCTATGGAAAAGAAATAAGCCCTTTTAGACGAAAAACATAGAAAAGTATAAATACAAGTTGTAATTCTCTAATGTAGCTTTATGTATACTAGGTGGTACTAACGAAACTCAGACCATTAAAAAACGATTTAACTTCTCGGGCCTTATCAAACAGGTTCAACAACTACAGATTAAAAGTTCACTCAAAAGTTCCATCATACCAACCAATGTACGAATTAAATTACATTGCCGCATAAATTAAAAAAATTCTAGAACTTTTTTATTCAACAATTCTTACAACTTAATTTAAATTATTCTAAACCAATGCAAAAACTTCTGCCACAAATTAAGACCATTCATATTAATAGAAAAATCTTTTTCTTCTGAAAACTTCTTTCCCTTTTCATCAAAATAATCAACAGTTATCTTAAACTTGTTGTCTCCATCGTTTAAATCCAATCCCTTAAAATTCAGTGCAAAATCTTGAACGCCATAAATGGAATCTGCGACCCAACTCTGTTCAAACAAACCTCCATCAAGCTTTACAGACACATTAACAGGAGTACTATCAGATGTTTTTTCAAGTTTAAAGTTAATAGAATCATCTCCATCAAAACTAATACTCTCTGGAAAAGTCAAATCAATCAAATCCAATTTAGCATCATCCAAAATTTTCAAAGTCAAAAAATACGAAGCAGAACCTTTAGAACTTTTCACATCTACAGACAAAGTTTTGAATCCTGGTGTTGAAGTATCTACCTTCAAGGAATATTTCTGCGAATATGTAGGAGAATCCAAATCTTCACACTCAGATTCTAAACAAATAGTTCCGGAAATACCTTCTTCACCAACCAAATTACAATTAATAGTTGCATCTGAATCAACATATATTATATTATCTAAGATACTACAACTAAAATCAAAAGAAGGTACAAAAACATCCTCGTGCAAACCTGCAAAATTTTCTGCAGAAGCTAAACTAACATCCTCAAATCCTTTTTTAGCAGTAAAATCTTTTTGATCCTCTGCGCTAAATGAAGTATAAACATTCACAGGAAATGTATAAATAAAATTGCTACTAATAGAATCGCTGACTTTCAAAATCCACGAAACCGTCTTTTTCTCATGAGGCTTCAACAAAACATCCTTAATCTCTTCATCTACAATTTCAAGATTAGAAGTTCTTGAAATAAACAAAGTCCTAGCGACGTAATAATCTCTTAAATTTTCAACTTCAGCAGTGATTACATTATATGATCCGAGATTAACTTCATCTTTAAAAAAATCAACAGAAATTCCAACATCAGGAGACTTCGCAGATCCCTGATTTGCAACAGCACTAGTAATTGAAAACTCTCCGGGCTGAACTTTAATATTATTAGATTTCCAAGTATATTTAACACTATATTTTTCTCCTTCAGAACCATCATCAATTTTTATGTGAGTAGCGTCAAGAAAACCTAATTGATTATATGTAACATCAAAAGGAACCCAACCATGACCTGGGAAATAAACTTCTGCCCAACCATGAGCCCCCCAATTTTCTGAAAATAATTCTGATTCTGTATATGCGATACCAGAAACAAATCTTGCAGGAATACCTAAACTTCTAGCCATAGCAATATACAAATTAGACAATTCATCACAAACGCCTTGCTTTTCTCTCAAAACCCAGGATGCAGGAAGATCCGCTTCAGCAGTAGTTGTACTCAAATTATACTCAATATTTGTATTAACCCAATCTGCAAGCTTAAACGCAACAACATAAAGATCGTCTTCGCCAGCAGCAACATCATTTGCAATTTTTCTAATTTCTGGAGTAATATCTATCAACTCAGAAGGTTCAGTATACTGAATTAAAGACGGTCCTAACCCATCAATTGGAAACGCAATCTTATCATTAATCTCTAAAGGATTAGAAGACGTTCTCGTAGTAAAATTAACAAACAAGGTGAAATCAACAGGATCATAAACTTTGAATAACGCATAAGTATCATGATTCTCCGCAGTTGGAGACATGTATAAACTCTTTATTTGCTGACGATAATCTTCTCTAGGCATCCAAGTATAATTAACAATCAAAATATCCAGCTCAGGATTATTTCCAGTAGTCAAAAAAGAAATAGGAACAGAAACAACAGAATTAATATCCAAATAAGTTCTTGTATCAAAATCATTTGCCGAAACAAAACTAGCAAAAAACAGAACAAGTAAAAATTGTATTAATACTAATTTTAAAAAATTCATCTGACTCTGAAATTATATTCCTGATATATAAAGGTTTTTACAATCTCAATTCAAAACTTTTATAAAAAAGGATAAGCTTCTAGACAGTATGCCCGGGTCGCTTAGCCTGGTATAGCGCAGGATTGCTAAATACCAACTGGTGTTTATGAAAACCTACTATATCGCAAACATCCTGTCCCTTTGGGATCGTGAGTTCAAATCTCACCCCGGGCGCTTCTTTTCTTAAAAAAAACAATTACAAAATTTTGAAGTTATAAGAAATAAAAAAACCAGACATACTAGGAGAATTCATCCCCTAAGTCTGGTGTGAGAAGGAGTTCATCTGAATTATGTTTAATCCTGCTCTTCCTATACTCTAGGTAAGCAACTTCGTAGTCTTTCAAACCTTGATATCCTTCCGCACTATAATCAAGATCTTTTGCCTCACTTAATAGCTCTAAATCTCCCATCCTTTGTTTGTGTTTCATGTGAATCACCTCAACATATGTAGCGCGTAAGAAGTATAAAAGGCGTGTGAACAAGACCTCCATACTAAATATTCATAAGTTTTTTAAACCAAATTACTAACTAAGAGTAAATGGATATAACAACTTTCTTTGGACCGACATGGTTCGCAGGACCTGATTTATACATAGATCTATTTAGTGCTTTGGTGCTTGCATTCATAGCGATAACTGCATGGAAGTTTTACAAAATTAATAATTCTAACAAAAACCAAAGAAATATGTTCATAGCAATGACTTTTTTAGCAGCATCATTAATATTCAAGGTAATAACTTATTTCTCAGTTTATTTAACTCAATACAAAATAAACATGTTTCACATAGCTGATGAAGTTGTTTATCAATTACAAGCATACAACAATTTTTATGTTGCTCTATTCTTACTATACGCAATATCCGGATTAATAGGATTATTCATACTATTCTCAATATTAGTAAAATTAAAACACAAGTCAATGTTTTTATTTACAGTTTATCTTTTAGTAATATCCATTTTCTTGAGCACTTCGGCATATTTGTCTTTTCATCTAACAAGTTTTATTCTCTCAATAGCAATAGCAATATTTTATTACAAAAATTATGTGAAAAACAAAATAGAAGTAACAAAATTAATTTCTGCTAGTTTTTTTGTATTAAGTCTTAGTCAAGCAGTATTTCTAATAATACAATTGCTTAGCGTACTATATGTGCTTGCCGAATTAATACAATTAATAGGATACATTTTACTTTTAATTTCGCTCACAATGGTGCTAAACTATGCCAAAAAAAAGAGATAGAATGCAAATCATTGAAGATATGCTCTCCGCAATACAATCAAAAGGCGGAGAGATAAAACCTACACACTTGATGTACAAGTCAAACTTATCTCATAATCAAATGAGCTCGTACTTAGAGGAACTTATTGAAAAGGAGTTCATAGGAAAAATAGCAAAAAAGAATTATGAATACTTAATAATTACAGATAGAGGACATAAATTCTTGAATAAATTAAGAGAAATGAAAGAGTTCGAAGAAAGTTTCGGATTGAGTTAATAATTTAAAAAAAAAGAAAAAAATATTTTTTTATTACTTTGTTTCTACGCTTATTCCAGCATACCAAGGATTTGAAACTTGTGTTTCTCCAGTTTCTGCGTCAATCTGAGCAGTAACTTTACTTGAGGCAGGAATAAATCCAAAAATCTTATACTGTTTGTCTTCGTTCGAAACATATACAATCTTGTTACCAACTTCTTTCAACTCTAATTCACTATACTTATCAGACAAAACTTCTTTTGCTTTTTCTGAAGCCACTGTTGGAAGAATTTTTAGTTCTTTGTTTCCAGAAGATGTTTCAACAGAAATACCATTCTCATCATTAATCAAAGTTTCTCTTGTTTTAATAGAGATTTGTCCTTCTTTCAAATAAGTTTCAAGACTATTCTTGTTTGTTGAAACAAAAACATTTTTGTATCCTGCAACATCAATAGCCATTCCTTCTGCCAAGTCAGAATTACCAATTCTCACTGATGGAATAGAGTTAGCAGATACTGCCTCAATATAATCTGATCCTGGTTGAATTCTTATTTCTTTAGCAACAACAGATGCGCTTGTTGATGAGGCAATTTCAAAACCTTGTCCTGATTTTTTTGTAATTCTTATCTTTGGACACAAGCAACCATCTTCAACTTCCTTGCATCCCGGAGCACAAGCATAATCTCCTTCTAATCCTGAAGGATTAATTAAGACATCTTTTCCAGAGTTTGCTATAAATACCGGAAGTGTATTTTGTCCAACAACTATAACTGCTTCGTCATTGTATATAACAACAGTTATTTGAGAATCTACTTTTGAAAAATCAAATTCATCAAACAACACAGCTACGCCTATTGGAAGAATATTTACCACGTAATCTGACTCAACAGATTTCGTACCATAAATACCTTGCAAATATGCCAAGTAATTTGTTGTTAACATAACATCACTTTGAGGCGCATCATTTGCTATGGCCACATTAAATGGAGGTAAAACTTTACCTTTTGCAACACATTCAGCTAAATTTATAGACCTCTTTGCATTATCGTTCGAAAATAAATCTTCGAAATTTTTACTGGGTAGATCTTTGCTAGATATAATTGAAAAAGATATTTCTTCTTTATTCAAAAAGTTCTTTGTAGCTTCAATTAATTCACAACCATTTGCAACAAGTGCTCCTTGATAAGTCATCGTAGTAGGTTCAGTTGAAATAGTTCTTGAAGGATTCGTTACTGACGTAATTGGTATTTCAACAACATCAGGACCTACAGAACCATACCCATATTCCAAAATAATAGATGTCTCACCTACCCTTTCCACATAAAATGTAAGCCCATTAAATTGCAATTTAGTACCCTGAGCCATAAACTTAGCCACAGGCACAACATCATTCACCGAATTTTTAACACTAAAAATTATATTCGCGCCATTATCAATAGCGCCAGGCACATAATAAACAGAATCCAAAGTCATACCAACAGAACCATCAATAGTCAATCTTTCTTCACCACCAACAGCAAGAACTACTCTCGTTGACGGAGTATCTGCAGAGGCAACACCTATTGTCATTAAAAATAATAACAAAACAGCCATTATTCCAAATATTGTTTTTTCTTTCATTTTTTCCTCCCTTGAAATCAAAAAATAATTTCAAGATTCCAAACGTTTTTTTATTTTTTAAATTTCTTAATTCGAATTTCTCAAATCAAGTATTGCCTTTTGTCAAGGCAATCATAAAGGTAATTAAAGTGAATCTCAT
>PCYF01000046.1 GCA_002762915.1 Candidatus Woesearchaeota archaeon CG10_big_fil_rev_8_21_14_0_10_32_9 | reverse complement strand
TGCTATAATCAAAATACTCTCTTAAACTGGAAGTACTAAATTCAATACATGCCAAATTGAAATTTTGCGGAGATTTGAACGTTGCAGATCTTCCCATTCCTCCAAACGTTGATGAAGAACCTGCAAAAGTCATGGGATTATTACTTGCAGTAACATTGAAGGTCATGTCAACTTCGTTTCCTAATTCTCCTATTAATATTATTTTGAAAGTTAATCCATCCTTCTTTGGAGCAACTCCTCCATCGATCCAATATTCTCTATATGAATCTCCAGTATTTGGAACTTCTTGCAATGCTGATTTTCTTGCAGTAATATATGCGCCAGTAGTAACTCCTGAAGTTGGTTCAGCATTTACAATTACACCATTACTTGAGCCTGATGCTGGAGCAATATCCGATTCACAAATTTCATATTCAATATTTGCAATATTCCCAAAGAATTCTGATGTCTTCCCAAAAATACTATTATCATACCATTCCGAACTCCAATCAGCATTGAACATATTTCTTAAAGTTGATAAACCCGCTCCAACACCCCAAGCAGTTCTAACAGTATCCTTGAATGAACCAAAGTATTGATTGAACTTATATGCACTTGCTTGATCATTTTGAGCAGAAACAACATTTTTTTCTTTTTCTTTAAGAATTTTTTTGTCTTTGTCTATTTCATCTAATTCTCTATCCACATACTTATCTTTATAGTCTTCAAAGTCTTCTTTACTATTAAATTCAACAATTTGTCCAGTTTTTTCATCTACAAACGATGGATGACTTGTATAATCTTCATAAGTCATAGATTTAATGTAATCTACAGCTGATTCTAATCCCAAAATTTCTGCATCATATTCTTTTTTTGCATCATTATAAGCTCTTACTTCATCTTGTACCTTATCTAAGTAGGCTACACACTTAGGACATGTTTGCTGAAGCTCCTTTCTTTTTTGAGCTTCTGCAATAGCTAATTTTGTTTCAATATCAAGTATTTTTGGAATAACATAATTTTCATTTTCATCAGTTGATGCAAGAATTTCTCCATTGTCCGATAATATGCCTAAAGTTTGAAGGTATTTGTTGTCTGCAATATATGCTTCGATTTGTGCTTTTGTTGCAGGATCGGTCTTGGGATCATTTTTTAATTTTTCTAAATCATTTAGCGGAACATAAGCATATACTCCAAATCCTTGCCCCCTACTTGGATCGAAAATTGAAGTTGATCCTTGATCTTGTTGTAAACTTGCTAACTTCGTCGATAGATCATTTAATTTTTGCTCAAAATCTGGATCATCAGATTTTAAATTATTTATTTGAGTTTGATATGCAGATATCTGCGCAGCTCTCTTATTATTTGCTAATCTTTCCAGGTTATACTTTTCATTTCTAGCATTAATTTGAGCAGCCATACCATTATATTGAGTTAATGAATCAGCAAGAGTAACCTGTTTTCCATTATCATATACAATAAAGTTATCTAACTTCTGAGTATCTTTATTGTAAACAGGAAGCATAGTAATGCCTGTAGATTTGTCCCCTTTATAAACAGTACAACTTCCTGAGGCGCATTTAACAGTATTACCATTACTTAGCGTAAATTCTTGATTTTTTGGATTAAACTTAGTTGGATAATTACCAATAAGTGCATTTTGTCTTGTTGTTCCTAAATTATCCAGAACAATGCCACATTGTGCCGCAGGATCAGAAGATGGTTGAAATATTCCAGAATATGAAGCTATTATGTTTGGAATAGAGGTTAAAGTAACAACTAAATTACAACTTGCGTGCGTTACTGTTCCTTTTTGAAGAGCCATACATGCAAAAGGCAATGCAGTTCCAAATAAAGTATAAGGATCTTTAATAATATCAGCTATTCTTCCCATTGCATCTTTTAATAAACCTATACCAGGGATAGCATTTAATAATGCACCATAACTATATACGCACTGTGAAAAAGCTTTATTAGATTGACAATAAGCTACACTCGTTCCATAATTTGGAACACCATCACTTAAACAGTTCAAGTAAGTACACTCAATTCCATTTTTGACTTTTTGATGATATATCCATGCAGGAAGACATCCTGTAGCAATTGCAACATACTCACTCTTGTAAGGATCAAAACTATCAGAAAAATTATTTAATCCGGAGTATTGCGCAACATCATTCACATAAGGTATCTTATTTAATTGATCTACAACAATTTTCTGGTATTCCCCTCTACATGTAGCATAATTACACATTTCTATAAATTCTTGAGATGGTTCTTTTACCACACCCAATTTATCTGCAGCAACTCCGACTGGAATAGCTGCGGGCGCTGTTAACTGAAATGCTGCTAAGCCATCTTCTAGTCCACTCAGACCACCATAAGTACTTTCTATTACACCCATCAATTTACAAACTGTTATAATTTTTGACAGTGTTTGATCATACCAATCATATAATTTTTTTCTATCATCAATTCTTTTTTTGGATGCATCTATTTCTTTTTGCAAATAAGAATCAAGAGTTCCTCCATCAGATAATTTTACACTTATTGAAAAATTAAGTGCTTGCGGTTTTGAATAATATGTTGTTCCTTTTTTAGAATTTATATTGAGTGTACATTCGTGGTCTAACCTTGTAAGATTAGCATATCTTCCAGTTGTTATTGATCCTCCTTCTCTATAAGTTACTTTTGCATAAACTTTATTTGAAGTTTCATTAAAATATAACACTTTTAAGTCAGTAACGTCCGTGTCACTTCCAGTAACTCCAGGATTACTTGCTACGCACTTTACTGTATTTGGTTCTACTTTTACGAGTTCAGGAGTGCCAGATATTGGAGAAAGAGAAATTTCAACAAACATTGATCTTTGATATGCCATGTTTCTTTTAATGAACGTTGTACTTGACTGAGTGGTGCTTTGTGTTTTCCATAAAATTGAAGAAACATTAGAATCATCAGAACCATAATAATCAAAATTAACTTGATCAGATACAGTATTACCAACTATATCTGTAATAATCACGGGAAATTTGTGTGCCCCATAAGAAGTCGTAAGCGGTTTTACGTTTGCTTTACACGTAAAGTACGTTTCGAAATTTACACAAGCCACAGTTACATTTTCTGCTCCGACATCATCACCAATAACAGTCATGTTAATTTTTGGACTCATCGTGTCTGTAACATTTACTTCTATTATTGCCTCATCACTACTTGTTACTACACTTAATCCTGAACTACTTCTTACAGTTTTGTTAAGAATAATTGGAGGATTGCTATCACAAGTTACTTGTGCAGATATTAATCCAGTTATTGCGTTTCCAGCATCATCTTGACTAGGCAATCCATTATATTGAACTATTGCTAAAGGAACACTCACTCCATCTGTACAAAGAGGCGTAGCATAACCCATACAAGTTTTATCCACACAATCATAAACGTAAGCAGTTTCATCTCCTAATCTAAAAGCAACTTTTTTTCTGATGAACGTTGCTAAAGAATCGTCCATTTTTATCTTAATTAAATTTGGAGAACCAGATGCAACATAACATTTGCTATCTACGCATGTGTCTGGCCCGAATTTAGTAACTTTAGGTTTAGTATTGTCAAACGTTAGTGTTTTTGCAGCAGAAAAAGTTTCAGTCGTACCATCTTCCAGGGTGAATGTAAACAATATATTTATTGTGTTTTTAGTTGTTCTTAATACTAAATTTTTTGCAGAACAAGACAAAACGCCACCTTGAGTTTCATTACAGGAACCAATTTGTACTGCGATATTAGAATACTCTTGCAATTTTCTTACGTCATTATTCATCTCTTTTGCATCTAGGGAAATTCCTGTTACGTTTGTTGATGGACTAAAAGTAAAATCGATATTTGCAGCTAAGGGATTATTTTGAGAAATATACTCAATTGGAACATTAGCCCAAGAAAATTGCATATCTGACACAGAAATAGCACTAGAGAAAGATACATTAACACATAATATCAAAGTGAAAATTGCTACAATTAAGGTAAATTGTCTAATAAATTTCATACTCACCCGCTCTTCCACTATTACTGAAATATTACCTTTAAAAACTTTTCCAAAAATAACGGAGAAGCAATTGATTACTTAGCACACCTAATTAACACAGTTATTTAATTTAATTTATTCAATTTACTTAACTTTTCCTTCTAAATCCTTGTCAATAGTTGTTTTCGCACCAATTAACTCTATTGATTCTGCAAATACTTTTCCTTTTTCTGCACGAAGTTCAACTGAAAAAAACTCGTCAATAGAAACTTCTTTCTCTGGATTCATTTGAACATCTTTGAACATTAACTTTGTTCCAGGTTTTGCATCTGGACACAAAACTAACCCTACTTTTTTTCCTTGTCCTGCTGCAAGCAACATTCCTTGACTTAAAACTCCTCTTAATTCGGCAGGTTTTAAATTATAAACGACAACTATCTTCTTTCCAACTAGTTCTTCTGCAGAATAATGTCCCACTAATCCAGACACTATTGTTCTTTGCTCGTCCCCTAAAGAAATTTTTTCAATAAATAACTTGTCTGCTTGCGGATGCTTTTCTACAGAAATTATTTCCGCAACTCTTAAGTCAAACTTTGAAAGCGCTTCTTTTGTTTGAGTTAATTTTGACTTATCGTTTTCAGGTTCTTTATCTTCTTTTGGAAGTTTAATTTGTTTCCCAGAAAATTTTTCTTGTAATTCTGATATCTGTTCATCCTCTAATTTTTTGAATAAAACTTTGGGAGTTCCTATTGAATGATTTGAAATCTTATTCTTCAATAAATCGAGAGAATATAATCTCTCTAAATTTAATTGCTCAAAGATATTATCCGAGATTGAAGGCATTATTGGCTGAACCAATATGGCAAGATCTTTAATCATGTTTGCCAAAACAGCAAGCGCATTTTCCGCTTTTTTCACATCCGATTTAATTATTTCCCAAGGCTTTTGCTCCTGGAAATACTGATTGGCTTTTTTTGAAAGAGACATTATTTGTTTTAACGCCTTTTTTAACTCAATTTTTTCATATGCCTCTAATATTTTTTCAATATCTTCATCATAATCAAAGTGCTCAGTAATTTCTTTAATTTGACCGTCAGAAAATTTATTTATGAACGTTAAAGTTCTATTAACAAGATTTCCAAGATTTCCTGCTAATTCATTATTTACTTTTTCCTGCAAATCCTTCCAAGTAAACTTTGTATCTGTTTTTTCAGGACGATTAATCATTAAATAATATCTCCATGAATCAGCATCTATTCCTGTTTCTTTTGCATCATCTCCAAAAACTCCTATTCCTCTTGACTTAGAAAATTTTGTATCCTCATAATTCAAATATTCATTAGCATTAAGCGTATCAATAATTGTATAATTATCATCTGCACCAATTAACGATGCGGGAAATAATACTGAATGGAAAGGAATATTATCTTTACCCATAAATTGAACAAGTCTAACGTCTTTTGAATTATGCCACCACTCTTTCCAATCTTTTCTGAATTCTTTTGTAATTGCAATATATCCTATTGGGGCATCAAACCACACATAGAAAACTTTATTCTCATATCCTTTGAGCGGAACTTTTATTCCCCATTCAAGATCTCGTGTTATTGCTCTTTCTCTTAATCCTTCGTTCAACCAAGCTTTTGTTGTTGTAATTGCATTCTCTGACCACGTTTCTTTTTTTTCTTCAAGAAGTTTTTCTATTTCTGGTTGTAACTCATTAAGTTTTATGTACAAATGCTTTGTACTTTTTAGCACAGGGGTTGTTCCAGAAAGTTTAGATCTTGGTTTTATTAATTCAGTAGGATTTAGAAGCTTTCCGCATTTATCACACTGATCTCCTCTAGCATCTTCATATTTACAATAAGGACAAGTTCCCTCAATAAATCTATCTGATAAAAACTTACTTACTTTCTCATCAAACATCTGTTCTTCTTCTTTCTCTAATATGAATCCTCCTTTATGGAGTTTTAAAAAAATATCTTGAGTTACTTCTATATTCTCTTTAGAAGAAGTTCTACCAAAGCAATCAAAAGAACAATTAAACCACTCATATACTTCTTTATGAATCTTAAAAAAGTGATCCACTGCTTGTTGCGGTGTTAAACCCATTGACATAGCAATAGATTCTGTAGTTGTTCCATGTTCATCAGTACCAAGAACAGAAATCACATCTGCTTTTTTTAATCTTAAGAATCTAGTATAAACATCAGCACTAATTATACAAACCATCGTTCCTAGATGAGGAACATTGTTAACATAAGGTAATGCGCTTGTAACGAGTATTTTCTTTTTGAATTTAACCACCACTTGCTTTGTAGTTTACCGAGATTTAAAAGCTTTGCTCAATCATCATCGTCATCAATGACTGGAACTGCTTTTCCTTTCTTTACTTTTGGTGCTTTCATCTTCTTTGTAATTCCTATTTTTTCTCCACATTTACCACATTCAAAAATAAATGCTTTAACACCTTGCCACGTCTTTCTAACATATGGAATTTCTGCTTCACTTTCATTACTACAAGAAGGACACGTATACTCAACGGAAACTTTTAACTTTTTTTCATGTTCATCTTTTTCTTCTGAATAGCCACAAGCAGGACAAACATACTCTGTCGCCCTGATTCTTACTTTGCCTTTTTCAACTGGTTTACCCATTAAAGCTTTTTTACATTTAGGACAATCAATCTTAAATGCCCAAGCAACAATTCTTCCTTTTGGTTCAAGAACTCTTCTAGTAAAATAAACCACATCACTCATACTTTCTGGTTGTCTTAATGCCATAATATCACCCTTCACTTAATTTTCTTATCTAATAAACGAGACCCTCTTAACTTCAACACTTATTCCCTCAACATTTGATCTTATATATCTTGGGCATAATGTGTACTCTAACTTTCTTTCCTCAAGATACTTTATTAATTTTTCTTTTTGAAAACTCTTTTCCTTATCAGTTAAACTCTCAAATGATACAATAACGTTAATTCCTTGTCCACCTTTGTTTAAAACAACATACCCGGCATTTACTAACTCTTCTTTTAAATTATTTGAAAGTGTTTTCCAGAACTCTAGTTTTTTTTCTAATTTATCTACTTCTTGATCTAGTTTTACAAAATCTATAATCTTTAACGCGTTTATTTCTTCTTGAATGAGTTCCTCTTCAAAGTTCTCCATTTGCAAAGGATCCAAATTTTTCAAGATTTCTTTATCATAGGATATGAATCCCCCACAACCAATACTTAGAGGTTTTGCTTTTCCAAAACTACAAACCGCAAAATCACCATATTTTGCCTGATCAGAACCAATAGTGCCACAACAATCATTAATTAATAACAACTTTTTATCTTTAATCTCCCTTGATATTTTTTTCATGCCTTCTTCAAACGAATATCCAGGTAAAGAATTAATAAGTACAACCCTGCTTTTATTTACATTATTTACAGCCTTTAAGTTTTGCAACTCTTCTTCGACAATAATTCCGTTCTTTGTTTTTAATCTATGTTCATTTAAAGAATATTTCTTACCAAGTTTCTCATAATGAATCCAACCGCCTTGATCTTGAATATACAACTCTTGTGCTTCGCTTGCTTTTGCAAACTCCATTGTTAAATCAATTGCAGAATTACATCTCTTTGTAAAGAACAACTCATCTTTACTTACTAAAAGTTTTAATTTAGTTCTTACTCTTTCAACAAAAGTTAGATTTACTTGTACATTATTCATTTTATTTTTATTATTTAATTTATTTACATTCACATTATCCTTCTCGTTTCTCATATTTTGATTAAAAACATTAGGCAGTTTAAATATCTTTCACAAACAATTTGCTTCATTTAAATAATTATTTTCTACAATTTCCAATAGTTTTTTTCTAAACTATATTCTGAATTATAACTAAGTTTATAAACTTCAACAAAATTAGAAAACACTACTTGTAGTGTTGCTTAACGAAAAAACAACTATATACAGTATTTTTGTATCTTTTACAACAATTCAGAAAAAAGCGCAACACACCACTGTTTTAATGAGATGATAGATTATGAAATGTCCTTTTTGCAATCACAACGAAACAAAAGTTCTTGAAACTAGAGAAACAGAGGAAGATATAACTCGAAGAAGAAGAGAATGCCTAAAATGCGAAAAAAGATTCACAACCTATGAACAAGTTGAACTAACAAACATAATTCTTGTAAAAAAAGATGGCCGAAGAGAAATATTTGACAGACAAAAATTGATTCGTTCAATGCAATTGGCATGTCAAAAAAGACCTATAAGCCAAGAAAAGGTAGATGACGTTGCATCAAAAATAGAATCTAAAATTAGAAATAGTATGGAAAAAGAAATCACAACAAAACAAGTCGGAGAATTAGTTATGAAATATTTGAAAAAAGTAGATCAAATAGCATACATCAGATTTGCTTCAGTTTATCGCGAATTTGAAGATCTGGATTCATTTAAAAAAGAAGTTGAATTGTTAAATAAAAAAAATTAGTAAATATGCCGACGGCACAACACGAAAAAAAGAGGACAAAAATAAAATAAGGGGAGAAAAATGGAAGATCGAAAACAAAAAACAACGGAAAACAACTTGTACAAATACAACGAAAATGGTTTAACATTTAAAAAAATATTAACTGATTCCTCTCAGCATCCTTTTGATATGTTTGAATTTGAAAAAAGAAATTCTGTAATAAAAAATGCAAATGGCTCCACAGTATATGAAGTAAACGATATCGAAGTTCCAAAATTTTGGAGTCAAATGGCAACAGATATTCTTGCTCAAAAATATATACGAAAAAGTGGAGTTCCACAATTTTCTGTAAGTGGAAAGCCAATATTAGATCCGAAAACAGGAAAACAATTGTTAGGAACCGAACAAAGCATAAAACAAGTTGCACATAGATTGGCAATATGCTGGAAAGAATGGGGATCAAAATATTCATATTTCAAAACTGAAGAAGATGCTAATAATTTCTATGAAGAAACAGTATATATGATAATAAATCAAATGGTTGCGCCAAATAGTCCGCAATGGTTTAACACAGGATTACAAACAGCGTACGGAATAACTGGTTCACCTCAAGGACATCATTATGCAGACCCTGAAACTGGAGAAGTAAAACTTTCTGAAGATGCATATACTCATCCTCAACCTCATGCTTGTTTTATTCAATCAATAAAAGATGATCTTGTTAACGATGGAGGAATTTTTGATCTTATAACTAGAGAGGCTAGATTATTCAAATATGGTTCTGGAACAGGAACAAATTTCTCGAACTTGCGTGGAAAAGGAGAAAGATTATCTGGAGGAGGACAATCATCAGGATTAATGTCTTTTCTTTTAGTATTGGATAGGGCCGCAGGCGCAATAAAATCTGGTGGAACAACCAGAAGAGCCGCAAAAATGATTTGTTTAGATTTAGACCACCCGGATATTGAAGAATTCATCACCTGGAAAGTAAAAGAAGAACAAAAAGTTGCAGCATTGGTTGCAGGAAGTAAAATTTGCAAAACACATCTAGATAACATAATGAAAGTTGCATATGAGAAAAAATCAACGAGCCTAAAAGAAAACGCTGCTTTAAGACAAGAAGTACAAAAAGCAATAAAAGTAAATGTTCCTCTAAATTATATACAAAGAACACTGCAATTAGTAAGACAAGGAAAGAAAGAAATAGACTTTCCTATAATGGACACACATTATGAATCGGATGCATATCTAACCGTGTCTGGACAAAATAGCAATAACTCAATTAGAATTCCAAATAAATTCTTTGAAGCATTACAAAAAGATGATGATTGGCATTTAATAAGAAGAACAGATGGAGGAGTTCAGAAAACAATAAAAGCAAACGAGTTATGGGATAAAGTAACATACTCCGCCTGGATGAGTGCAGATCCTGGAGTTCAATATGATGATACAATTAATGAATGGCACACTTGTCCACTTGATGGAAGAATAAATGCTAGTAATCCTTGCTCAGAATATATGTTTCTAGATGACACTGCTTGCAATTTAGCAAGTATTAATTTAACAAAATTCTACGATGACGAGACTGGAGAATTTGACATTGAACAATACAGACACACAATAAGAATATGGACTACCATTTTAGAAATATCAGTATTAATGGCTCAATTCCCTGCAAAAGAAATTGCGCGAAAAAGTTTCTTATACAGAACCTTAGGATTAGGATATGCTAACATGGGCTCACTACTTATGAAAATGGGATTAGCATATGACAGCGAAAAAGGAAGAGCAATTGCAGGATCTCTCGCATCAATACTTGGCGGAGAGAGTTATACAACCTCTGCAGAATTAGCAAGAGCACTAGGTCCTTTCAAAAGATACGAAAAAAACAAAGAAGATATGTTACGAGTAATAAGAAATCATAGAAGAGCTGCTTACAATGCAAAACCATCTGAATATGAAGGATTAACAATTAAACCGACAGGACTAAAACCAGAACACGCACCAGAAGAGTTTTTGAAAGCAGCAAAAACTACCTGGGACAACGCACTCGCATGGGGAGAAGAATATGGCTATAGAAATGCACAAGTAACAGTAATGGCTCCTACCGGAACAATAGGCCTAGTAATGGATTGCGATACAACAGGAATAGAACCTGACTTTGCATTAGTTAAATTCAAGAAACTTGCAGGCGGTGGTTACTTTAAAATTGTAAATCAATCAGTACCAAGTGCGCTAAAAAAACTAAAATATGAAGATGAAGAAATTAAAGAAATAATAAACTATTGTGCAGGTCATGGAACATTACTAAATAGTCCTGGAATTGATCACGAAAAGCTAAAAACAAAAGGATTTACGCAGGAAAAGCTGGATTTATTAGAACAACAATTACCCGCAATGTTTGAATTAAAATACGCATTTACAAAATGGACACTAGGTGAAGACTTCCTAAAAGAAATTGGATTTACTGAAGAACAACTTGAAGATCCAACACTAAATGTTCTCGAAGCACTAGGATTCAAAAAAGATGAGATTCAAACAGCAGAACAATATGTTTGTGGAACCATGACAATTGAAGGAGCACCGCAACTAAAAGATGATCATCTTTCTGTATTTGATTGTGCAAATAAATGCGGAAAAACAGGAAAAAGATTAATTGAATATACCGGCCATATAAAAATGATGGCAGCAGTTCAACCATTTATTTCTGGAGCAATAAGTAAAACAATAAACATGGATAAAGACTCAACAATTGAAGACATTTCTGATGCATACACAGAATCTTGGAAATTAATGGTTAAAGCAGTAGCACTATATCGTGATGGAAGCAAACTAAGCCAACCACTAAATGCTGCAAGCGAAGATGAAGCTGAATTATTAATGCTACGAGATGCAGAAGATATAGATGAAAACGTAAGTCAAGAAAAAATACACGAACAAATTGTCTACAAGTTAAAACAAAGAAAAATGCCGCACAAGAGATCAGGATTTGTACAAGAAGCAATCGTTGGCGGCCAGAAAGTATTCCTAAGAACTGGAGAATATGAAAATGGACAAATCGGAGAAATATTCTTGGACACATACAAAGAAGGAGCATCCTATGGAGCATTACTAAATTGTTTTGCAATAGGAATATCAAAAGCACTACAATACGGGGTACCATTAGAAGAGTTTGTTGATTCATTTACATTTACGCGCTTCGAACCATCAGGCCCTGTTAGTGGTCATCCTGTGATAAAAAATGCAACGTCAATTCTCGACTACGTATTTAGAGTACTCGGTTACGAGTATTTAGGACGAAAAGATTTCGTACATGTCAAATCAATGGAAGGTCTTGATACCAAAACTGAACAAGCAAAAGAAGCGCCAAAAGAAAAACAATTACGAATAAGTGGATCTGAAGCGAAAGTATTCGAAGCAAAAAGCAAAGGATATACAGGAGAACAATGTTCCTCTTGCGGTTCAATGAAACTAAAACGAAACGGTAGCTGCGCCGTATGCGAAGACTGCGGAACAACAACAGGCTGTTCCTAAATTCTTTTATTTTTTTAATTTAATCATTCATAGGTTTTATAATATATTATTTATTCTTAAGTACCGGTGAACAAGATGAAACTAATAGAATTAATGCAAAAAAGATATGCAACAAAGAAATTCGATGGAGAAACAATACCTGAATCAAAAATTGAAGAACTAAAAGATCTAATTAAATTAGTACCCTCTTCTTTTGGATTACAACCATTCAAAGTAAAAATAATAAGTAACAAGGAGCTAAAAGAAAAACTTGCACCTGCTTCTTGGAACCAAACTCAAATTACAACCTGCTCACACTTATTAGTATTTTGTGCTTACACTAACATTAAAGAACGAGTAAATGAATATGAACAACTATTGATAAAAAACGGCACGCCGCCGGAAAAGGCAAAAGCATATACTGACACCATGAGGGGATTTAATGAAGGATTAAACACTGATTCTAAAAATACTTGGGCGCAAAAACAAGTATATCTTGCTGTTGAAAATGCATTATTAGGAGCAACAGAGCTAGGATTTGATTCTTGTCCAATGGAAGGATTTATTCCAGCAGACTTTTCAAAAATACTTCAACTTACAGAGGATCTTATTCCAACAGTCCTTGTTCCAATTGGATACGCTGCAGATACCCCGAGAACAAAAATAAGATTCGAAAACAAAGACTTATTTTTTTAAATTAGTATATCGGTTCAAGCATATTTAATCTACTAGTCTGAGTTCTTGAACTTCAAAAAAGGACTGAGTTGAAAGTTTTGGCTTATATTCTGAAAGATTTTTCAGTTGCACTTGCTTCATTCCAACTACGTTAGGAGAATTTATTATTTTCTGATAAATAGTTGTCTCATTAAGATTTTCAAACACAGCTTCAAGATCTTTAATAGGATAGTGTTCATACTTATGCGCCGGCCCACATAATATTATTACTTCATCAATTCCGTCTTCAAAGCATTTTTGTTTTACCTTTAATTGTTGAAGATGATAAGACTCATCGCTTTCAAGAAAAGTCCTGCCCTCAATATATGGTGGAAAAATCTTAGTTTGATTCTTTAATGCATCGTCAATTTCGTTAAGTGTGGTTTGATCACCAATCGTGATGGGACCAATATTTATCTGACCTTTATTAGGTAGAAAATAGACCGTTGAACCATGTTCAATTTCAGATTTTATATAATCAAGTACTTCAAGTTCATAACCAAATAATGGATAATTTTTCGTTCCATCTACAAAAAAACTTGCCATAATAATTGCTTTTTTATGCTCAGACATGATAAATCAAAAGAGAACCTAATTACACTTATATAATTTATTATTATCCAGAGTAAGCCTTGACTCCAGCCCCTCACTAAAGTGGTGTACCCTTAGCCGCCGACTTACTATGTTTTTGTTTCATTATACTTCATGAATTATCTTAGGTTGTCAAAGTTTTTTTTAGGAATCCATTGAAGAAATTTCGGTTTTAACGACGCGAAACATATAAATCCCGGCCCTACAAAAATTGCATGTTTCTAGAAATAATTATTGCAATACTGCTCGGCGTTACTTTCGGGATTTTCACAGGCCTAATTCCGGGAATACATGTTAATCTTGTAAGTGCAATAATTGTGGCAAACATTGCGGTTGTAAGCGAAGTAATAAGCGCAAACATGGCGCTAAGTATAATAATAAGTCTAGCAATAACTCACACGTTTCTTGATACAATTCCAAGTATATTTTTAGGAGCTCCGGATCCAAGCACCGCATTAAGTGTTCTACCAGGGCACAGATTATTAAATGAAGGAAAAGGATACGAAGCAGTAAAACTAACAATATTAGGATCACTTGCAGGATTACTAATTTCTGCTACATTCTTTCCAATTATTCTTACAATCATCGAACACATATATCCATTTTTCAAAAACAACATTGTTACAATATTAACAATAGTTTCTTTATTTATCATATCACGAAGTAAATCTAAACTAAGATCAATTATTGTTTTTATGATTGCAGGAACACTAGGATTAATTAGCTTAAACTCTAGAACAGAAAACGCTTTGTTTCCATTATTAACAGGATTTTTTGGCTTATCAACTCTAATATTATCCTCTCAAAATAAAATACCACAACAAGAATTCACAGAGTCTACAACAATAAAACCAAAAGAAGGAATATTCTCAGCAGTACTTGGAACAATTTCAGGATTCCTCACTGCAATGCTACCAGGACTAGGATCAAGCACAGCTGCAACAATTTGTTCAGTAATAAAAAAAGATTCTGAACCAAACGGATTCCTAGTAATGATTGGGGCAATAAGCACAGTAAACTTTTTTTTATCAATAGCAACACTTATCACCATTAACAAAGCCAGAAATGGAGCAATACTTGCAATAACTCAAACAATACAAGAACCCAATATGCTAATAATGCTCAGCTGTGCACTAATAAGTGGAGGATTAGCAACACTCATCGCTAAACCGCTCACAAAAAAATTCTTAAAAGTAATAGAAAAAGTCAATTACAAGAAATTAATATTTACACTTATTTCATTTCTCATCATTATGACTTTTGTATTATCGAGCTTTCAAGGATTATTTATTTTGTTAATTGCAACTTCAACTGGACTTTACTCAATTAAAAAAGAAATCCCTAGAAACACAATGATGGCATGCATAATAGTTCCAGTACTTTCGTACTTCTTAATTTAGTACTTAAAAACTTGTACGCCTGAATATTTATCTTTAAATGAAACTAACAGCGTTTTTACAAATTCAGGATTTTGAGCATAAACTTTTTTTAAATGATCTAAACTTAAACTAGAACGACCAATTGTATTAGCTTCTGGTTTAAAATTAACATCAAACTCCATAACAACCAATTCACCCTTTTGTTTATATTTTTCAACTTTTCCTTCAATTGTGTCGCGCATATTATTTGAAAAAAATGCATTTAAATCTCGTTCTTCTCTTTTTACTTTACTTATTAAAAACTCGCGCGATTCATTAATTGAAATGTTTGCATGCTTTGAATAGTCTCTTGAAAGTTTATCTACGTAAGATAAGACTGCTCCGTCATTCAATATACCCAAAAACTCATTTATTCCTGTTGAGTGATAAATCTTGTGCATCATTTAAGTTGGGAAGAAATATTCATTTAAAAAATTATTCCTTTCTTACTGTTAAAAGAACTTTTTTAGAAGCTAATGTACTTGAAGAATTATCAGCAGAAATTAATTTTGCAACCAATTCATAATCAGTTCTAACAGCGTTAGTTGTCGCAGAAACATTCATCTTCCTAGTAATACTTTCCCCAGGCATCAATACAAAATTCAACAAAGCATCATTAGGATAAGAAACATTAACATAAGTCAACTCTTCACTTTCAACCCAAAACTTTCCTTTCAATTCAGAACTTCCAGAATTATATGCAGTTAAAACAAGAAAGGTAGTTTCTCCAGATTTAATTGTAGACTTTTCTAGATTTACAGATAATTTTGAAGTCACTTCTTCTGGTTTCAAAAAAACAACAGCTAATAAGACAATTGCCAAGATAACTAAGAGTACTCCTACGAAAATTAGTTGTTTTTTTGCTCTTTGAAAAAAATTCTTCATAATTACATTAAGTCCGCAGCCTATATAAATATTATTATTTGTTCGTTCCGTTCAGTATAGGGATGTTCATTCTCGGCTGTTCAGTTAGGATGTGGGGGAGCCAACTGTCTAAATCAAGTTTTTCTTTGGTTCTAACTGTCTATTTTAAGGCCGAGTCTCATTCCAACTCTCAACGTTTTTAGAAGTAGTATTTTTAGGGCTTATTTTAAGACGAACAGTAAGACGAGCAGTGATAATTTGGGATTTCTCACTGTTGTTTACTAATTTACTTTTTAGGTATTGTTTTTAGAAGTAGTTTTTAACTATTTTTGTACTGCTTTTAGTAGTAGGTCTTTCCATTCTGGTTTTTGTTTTATTCCTGCTTTTTGTGCTGGTG
>PCYF01000013.1 GCA_002762915.1 Candidatus Woesearchaeota archaeon CG10_big_fil_rev_8_21_14_0_10_32_9 | reverse complement strand
GAAAATTCGCAATCACAGGACAATCAGAAAGAAGCGCAGGTGCAATGGTAAGAACAGAACCAGTTCCATGTAAATTTGTTTTAATTGCTGCAGGAAACCAAGAAACTTTAAAACACATGCATCCAGCATTGAGATCTAGAATTAGAGGATATGGTTACGAAGTATTCATGAAAGAAACAATGGTTGACACACCAGATAATAGATTAAAGATTGCATACTTTGTTGCTCAAGAAGTAAAAAAAGATGGAAAGATTCCTCACTTTACTAAAGAAGCAGTTAATTACATTATTGAAGAAGCAAGAAAAAGAGCTAACAGAAAAGGACACATGACTCTAAGATTAAGAGATCTTGGAGGATTAATCAGAGCCGCAGGAGACATAGCTTTAGAAAGAAAAGCTGAATTCGTCACATTACAACACATTCTTGATGCAAAACTTATTTCAAGATCATTAGAAAAACAACTTGCTGATAAATATATTGAAAGAAAAAAAGAATACGAAGTAATAATGACCAAAGGGCAGATTATTGGAAGAGTTAATGGCCTTGCAGTTATTGGAGATGGAGACAGTTATTCAGGAATAATACTTCCAATTGAATCAGAAGTCGCAATTGGTGGAAAAGAAAAAGAAATAATAGCAACAGGAAAACTTGGAGAAATTGCTAAAGAAGCAATCAAAAATGTTTCTGCAATAATTAAAAAACACTTTGGTGAAGATATTCAAGACAAATATGATGTTTATGTACAATTCTTACAAACATATGAAGGAGTTGAAGGAGATAGTGCTAGCGTAGCAGTTGCAATTGCAGTAATATCTGCATTAAAAGACTTACCAATAAAACAAAATGTTGCAATGACTGGAAGTCTATCAGTACGAGGAGAAATACTTCCAGTAGGTGGAGTTGGAAGTAAAGTTGAAGCAGCAATCGAAGCAGGACTCGAAAAAGTAATAATCCCAAAATCAAACTTACAAGATGTTGTTATAGACAAGAATAAACTGGCTAAAATAAAACTAATTCCAGTTACAAATCTTTATGAAGTATTCAAAGAAGTTTATGATTGGACCGGAAAAGAAAGTTTGAGAAAAAAATTATTAAGTTTAAAAAAGAAATAAACAACTAGCACTTTCAAAATATAGTTCTCATCATATAGTGCTAATAACATAATTGTTTTTATACTATCTAACTTTAAAATAATTGTTGCTTAAACTAAAACCATTAACAAGTAAACAGACTAAGCACAAAGGCAGGATTGCTCACCCTCTTCTAAACCACTTGATGCCCCTTAATAGATTATCCATAATTCAATCAAGAGTACGACCAGATCTTCCTAAATCTATGACAAATAATATTAAACAAAAAAATGTTCCCTTTTTGGATCAGGACGTTATTTCTGAATATATTATACAAGAAATGAGAGTAAATGGAAATTACAACAAAAAAAATTGGAACATATACAAAGCAACTAGCGAAGACTTAGTTACGGACATAACTTTAGATACAGTTTTAATCTCTTCTCCGAAAATGCAGCATAATCTTAAAGTTAGATCAACAGCAGGACACGCCACTGAAGGACACGTCTATTTTAATAAAAATATGGGTGGAGGTCCTGGTAGAAAACCTAATACAACTTTAGAAGACATAGTTTCTAATGAAGTTTTAAGAGAATTAGTTGATGAACGAAAAAGACCAATATATTCTGGAAAGATACATTATATGGACGAGACCCAATCTCTTATAAATGAAATTGCAGATTTTTTAGTTACCTGCACCAATTCCTATAGAAAAATACTTGTACCGACAAACAGCTTGGGAGACCCATTACTAGGAATTGAATTTTTCAATAAATTACAAGTTGATCCACAAGCAGTACTAAAAGGATATTTCTTTGGAGCATTTTTTGATAATTATGACATAATAAGAAATTCAGTTGAAAAAAAATTTGGAGTAAACTATGGCGGAGGCGAAGCATATCTTGCTAATATTGAATTAATAAAACGTGCAGAAATATATCTTCCTGATTTCAAATCAAATCATTATTCTGATAAAATAATTGATGTTCAACCTCATAAGAAAAAAATCGAAATATTTAAAAAAGCAAAAATTCTCTTTGATATTTCTGAACCAAGTATTAATAGACTTTCTTGGGAACAAATTCTAGAAAAAGACGGTATTGATCTTACTTTACCAAAAAATCAAAATATGATACAACAATATATCAGAACAAAAATTGGTAGAGGCGGAGCAGATGATGTGCTAATAAGACTTGCAGCATTTATTGATTTTGACAAACATCACAAAAACAAAACTGCTGAATGGTTTAATGGTTTACAACTTGGTGCACAATTAGCGGATATCTTAGATACGCTTGAAAAATCCACCAAATATTTCTTACAAGGAGGGCAAGATCAAGCTTTAGCACGATTTACTAATAAATTATGGCTAAGCAAAATACAAGATAGAACTTACCGTAATGTTCACAATATAACTTTAGATTCAAATCTTGATCCAGAATTTGCACTAGTTGATAAAGATCAGATAATATATTTAACTGCATTAGGAATTAATCCAAAAAGAACACAAATACATAGTTCTACAAAATACTTCTTAAAATATCAAGATATGAATGTTGCAAATTCTTCACTTCAAACAGGACAAAAACTCAGATTTAAAGATGCAACTGAATTACAAGAATTTTTACGTGGAAAAACAAAAGTTGTAACAACTTCTTTAGAACAAGAATTTTTATACATGCAGAATAAATTAGAGACTCTTGGTTGTAACATGAAGTCTAAATCAGGAAAAAAATTAGCAGGAACTCTTTGTCCTAACTCCGATATTCTTATAGGATTTACAAGAACACCGTTTCAAGAATTTATTGATTACATGGATCTCAATGTCATTCCATATGCTCACAAAATGAGCCTAAAACCTACGCAAGAAAGAGAAGAATTCTTAAAAGCAGTACTTAATTAAGTGTAGTAACATTTATAAAGCCAACTTTATTCCAAAGCTAATATGGAAGGAACAATAGTCAATTTCAGAAGAGGACTACATGTAGTCAGTAAAAATCAAATGATAGTTAGTATTTCAAGTGTTTCAGATAAGGATGCAGCTAAGAAACTTGTAGGGAAAAAAGTTCTTTACAACACAGGAAAAAGAGACATACAAGGAGAAGTTGTTGCAGCTCATGGTAATTCTGGAGCATTAAGAGTTAAGTTCGAAACTGGTATGCCTGGTCAAGCTATTGGTCGGAAAGTAAAACTTAATTAATTCTTCTTTTCTAACTCTTTCAAATCTTTTTCTAATTTTTGTAATAAATCTTCAAGAGTTAAAAAATCGGACTCTAAATTTTTGAGCAAATTTTGATTATTAGAATTCGCATCTTTAACAACCTTCATGACAACATTAATTTCTTCACGAACATCATAAAGAATTTTTGTGGCACCAATTTTCTTTGCTTCATTAAGCTCTTTCCCAGTATAACTTTTTATAACTTGGATTGCCTGATTTAAGTCTTCTTTCACATCAAGATTATTGTTGTGTAAAGCCTCCAATTTTTTAACCAAAGCTATAATATTTTTTAATGTATCTATGTATTTTGTATTTGTTCTTGTTAACTCAACAATTTCGCCTTTATCTATTTTATCTATTCTCATGTTTATTCCTCATTCATTTTTTCCAATTAAATCTGCTGTTCCTGCACCTAATACTGCAAGGATACTAATGGCTGCAATAGTATTGTAAATCACGTGAAAAGGCATCGTAAAATCTACTTTTCCATAGAGTAATAAAACTACAAATACAGTTATCATTGCAGACACATAAATTACTATTGCACGAATAGGCATAAATTTGTAAAGGAACTCATCATTTACTTTTCTAAATCCTGTAAAGTACAAAAATAAAACTATGATAATAAATGACGTTAATAAAAGCGCAGTTGATCTCAAAAAAGTAAATTCTTCAGAAATATGAATTCCCTCAACAAATGCAAAATGACCAACTATTCCAAAAAACGCACCAATCATTCCCTTTGTTATATCTCTATAAGTTATTCTCCTAAGAGGGCTCTCTCCGACTTTTTTCTTAATGTTTTCTTCAAGTTGTTCTATTTTTTTTAATTCATCAAGTCCCTGAGATTCTTCACTTTCAAGAAATTTTTCCTCATTAAGTTCTTTTTTCTCAAACTCTAAAAATACATCTTCTTTCTTTGAAATTTTAGTCTCTTTAGTTAGTATCTTTTTTTGAAGTTCTAGAATTTTTGCCTGTTGTTTTTCTATTGAAGCCAATCTTTGGTTTACGGAAGAAGGACCGCTTGATTTTCTCGGAGATTTCCTGAGATTCTTTTTTTGTACCACAGTTTTTACTTCTTAAAGTAATATATAAGCTTTTTCATTGTTTAAAAATGAACATTTAAAATAGAAATCTTTATATATTACTGTATCGGGTATTGATGAATGGCTGAATTACTCATTGGAGCATCAATTCTTATGACTTTAATTCTTAGTATCATCGAATTAGGCTTTGTTCACGCCGATGAAGCGGGTATGAGATGGTTAACGCACGGAATACATACTATTCCATTTATGTTTATATTTACATTCGTTGCAATGAATATTACTTGGGCATTATCTTTAATTGGGATGACCGATAATTTTATGATAGATCTCGGTGCACGAGTTGTCATTGGAATAATCGCGATGATAAAAATTGGTGCAGCAGCATCAATAACTGGAAACGGAGGAGTTGGAGAAAAGAAATTTCATATATTAATAATTGGAATACTTGTTATGGCATCTCCTTATGTTTGGATATATTTATTAGATGGATTAATAGGACAATTCATGCCATTTTAAAAACATTTATAATTAACAAAAAACAGAGAACATAAAAATGAAAAGAATCATTTCAAAACTTTCACTTGTACCAGCATTTCTGTTAGCAGTAATGGTTGGATTGCCATCTGTACTTGCTGCTTTTCCAGGTCCATCAGAAGGAATTGGAGGAATGTTAAACAGTGTATTCTTGATGATTTCTCAATTATTTACTCTATCTTTCTTGGATAGTGCTGAAGCGAAATTAGGATTCTTCAGATTTTTACTTTGGATTTTAGTTTTTTCATTACTTTATTTTGCTGGAAGAATAGTTTTTGCACGATTTAATCAGGGTAATGCTGTTCCTGGTACAATTGCTGCAGTTTTAGCAACAACTACTATGATTCTTACACCACAGTCAGTGATATTAGCAGTATTTCAAACATATGGAATAGTTATTTTAACCGTAATTATGATGGCTGCAATTATAGGATTACTTTACTTGGTTTATGGAGTAATGAACAATATAAATCCTCCATGGCTATTACACATGTTAAGATTAGTTATAATAATCATTTGTTGGTGGATAACTGCAGAAGTATTAAATTGGGGTCCAGAATTTATGAATCAATCATTAGTTTTAGTATCATTTATATCATTAAATAATAAAAATAGTAAAACAACTAAGTGAACAACATGGCATTTGAATTCGCAACATTTTTACCGTCGATTGGATCGATACTCTATCTAGCTTTTGCGGTTTTATTTATTAAGGAATTAATTGGTTTAGTTTCATCCATTGGTGGGGGTTCAGGAAATAAAGGTGGTTCTGTTGGAGACAAAGTTAGCGGCGCGTGGGACTGGATGAAAAATAAAAATAAAGAAAGGATTGCAAATAATGAAATTGAAGCTAAGAAAAGACAAGATGAGCTAGCAAAAGAAAAAGCTGATTCAGAAGCTGTAGGAAGATACAAAGCAAATATGGATATTAAATCTCAACAAGCAGCACAAGTTCTTTCTGAGGGTACACAAAAATTACAAGAATTTATTCAAAATCCTGAATACCACACTTATGCAAAGGATCTTAATGAAAAAATTGTTGTTAAGATGGATAGTGCTGCGCATGCTTATGAATCTATAAAAACTAATATATTTCATGCAATTTCAAATGAGTTTACATTATTAAAACAGTTTGATAAAGCAATTTTAGCTAACAAAAAAAATGCTCAAGACATGATTAATGGAAATAATACTGCAATCGCAGACATTACAAGAAAAGATAAAGAAGCTAAAAATAAATTACCTGGAGTTGTTAAAAATATTCCAATTATAGAGAAGAAACTTAAGGATTTAGAAAAGAATCTAGAAACAGAAGGAAAGAAACCAAAACCAGATAAAAGAAAAATAGCAGGATGGACTAAATCTCTTAATTCTAATAAAGTTAAATTAGATCAGCTTAAAAAAGATGAAGCATCATTTAATAAAATTATTAATGAGGCACAAGCCACGTTAAAAATATATCAGGATGCCACCATTATTCTTAATCAGAAAGTTGTTGCTCTTGATGAATTATTAGCTAATTTTAAAGGAGTTCAATTACCTGAAGAACAACATCTTAAAATGACAGAAAGAAATATTTTAACTCTTGCTCAAAATCTTAAAAAAGAAGTAGGAGAATTGCATAAAAACTTTGAGGAGCTTGCTAAACTTAATATAAAAAAGGTTGCAAATGCACAAAATGTTGGAACATACAAGCAGAGAATAGAAGATAGTTTAAATCACGTTGTTATTATTTTACAAAAACTTCAAGAAATTGAACAAGATGAAATGACATTATCTAAAGCTGTTCTTCAAGATGGAAAACAATTTCAGGAGTCATTAATTAATATAAATAAGCAAGCAGAACAATCATTAATTTCACTTAACTTTTGGAATTCATCTCCTTCTGGAACTCCAAAATTATGATTTTTTTTTGAACTATTTGAATCTAAAAACTTTAAGCAATTATTAAAGATTTTGTCTTGGAATATTGGTTAAAATGTTTGAGCAAAAACTAAAGAATTTCCTTGGATTCAAAGAATAATTTCTTACACTCTTTTTCTTCTTTTAAAAAAACATGTCCGTTTTTATTATACTTGTTCCCAAAGAAATATGAATCTATGCCAACTGCAGTAGGAATTCCGGGCAATTTTATTTTTTTGAAGTAGATTTCACGCATCTCATTAAATTGATCGCTTTGTAGTGCAATGTCCTTTAAACTAAATTCAATTGAAGTATTGCTCCCCTGACCACTTAGCTTCTGAAAATTTGGCTTTCCATTCTTATTAGGAGAAAAAAAGGTTTCTAGCTTATCATTAAGTTGTAGGCACTCATCAATATATGTTTGAGTTGTTTTCTTGTTTCTAAAGGCATCTAGTGCCTCAGGCACTCTTGTAAATAATAAATGCATCTTAGCAACACTAGCTTGAGTGTATAAATGACAATCTAATCTCAATTCAAGATTAATTTTTGATGAATCTTCATAAATATGAATTCCTGTGTTAAAAAAATCATATGCGAAAGAATTTCTCCTAAAGTGCAAATTAAGAAATAATTGTGCTCCTTCCACTGTTGAAAAATTTGCCATTACTGTTTAGTTGGAAATTCCATGGATCTATATAAATATTACTTTTAGCATCTTGTCGCAACATTTATATAGACATAGTTCGCCTAATATACATTATGCGAACTTTTACAGGGTAAAAGAGGTGAAAAAATCCAAAAATTAGTGAACGAACTCAAGCTTCGAGGGTATAGCCCCAAAACAATTGAAGCATATTTGAAGTATAATAAGGAGTTTGCACTATTTACCTCAGAAAGGCCGGCCTCACAGATAACAATTGATGAGGTAAAAAGTTATCTGGCTCATTTAATATCTGAACGCGAAGCGTCCGCGCGAACTGTTAACTTAGCAAGATCTGCGCTTCTATTCTTTTTTAATGAAGTACATAATAAAGGATTTACAAATATTAAAACTCCAAAAATTAAAGCAAGTCTTCCAACCGTACTTACAAAAGAGGAAGTGAAGAGATTATTAGAATGTGCTGGAAATGAAAAAAGCAGATTAATCATGATGACACTATATTCTTCAGGATTACGTGTGTCTGAATTAACCAAATTAAAATGGAAAGATTTGGAGCTTGATGATAAGATCGCTTGGGTTAGAAGCGGAAAAGGAAGTAAAGATAGGATGATTATACTCTCAGATTTGTTATCTAAAAACTTTAAGCAAATCTCAAAGAATTCAACGTACGTTTTTTCAGGAAGAAATGGGTCTTTGACAACTAGAAACATACAAAAGATAGTAACTAATGCTGCAAAAACAGCTAAAATTAATAAAAAAGTAACACCACACACATTAAGACATAGTTTCGCAACACATTTACTTGAATCTGGAAATGACATCAGAATGATTCAAGAATTGTTAGGACATAGCAATTTGCAAACAACACAAATATATACCCATGTAAGTTCTGAACACAAAAGAAATGTTAGAAGTCCCCTAGATCTACTCTAATTATTTAATTCTTATAGTGTTTTTATCCTCGACACAGCACTTATTTATAATATTCTGTTTGAAACTTTTAATCAAAACGTAAATTATTAACACAATTTTTCAACACACATCTTTTTAGAATTGCTTAAAGATTTTAGACATATTTTTTTATTCTTTTTAAGGTATCGGAAGTCCTATATATTGTGAATACAATATATTGTGTAACCAATAGATAAAATTCATCAAAAAAGTTAATCTTAAAATTAATAGAATTGCTTAAAAGTTTTAGATAAGTCATTTTTAGATAATTAAACAATTTTATAAACTCAAAACATCAAGAAAAAAACATGTCTGAAAAACATGAATTGCTTGATGGAACAAAAAGAGTAAAAACGAAAGACTTGAAACAGTATTCAAAAAAAGGTTTGAATTGGATCGTTACTTCTGATATGACTGACTCGACAAGAAAAGCAATTGAATTATATACCCAGAATAAAAAAATTGAGCACTTAGTTGACTCTTTTGTAACTGATTTTCTAAAAGGACATATAACCCCCGAAAATCAAATTGGTGGCGGGAGAATTAAAATATTACCCAATGGAAAAAAATTAGCAAGAGGCGGATTCTCAATATTTGCAAAGAATCTAAAATTTAATAATAATAATTTAACCGAATGGGATGTTAGCTATGATAATGTCTCAGGATTAAAGACATATCTATATAATGAAGACAAATTACATCTTGAACAGAATAGAAAAGCTAAACTTGTTGATAAATTCTCAGCCAAATACACAACCATCTTGAACGAATTAGAACAAGACATTAAAAGATTTAAAACAATTGAATATTTGGCACTTTATGCATTATTAATAACTAAAATTAGAGTTGGTCATCTTGAATATTACAAACATCTTGGCCACAAAGGACTAACAACTTTACAAAAGAAAGATATAACAATAAAAAGAAATGCAATTAATTTCAAATTCATAGGAAAGGACGGCATCCCACAAAACGTTACTAAAGACTTTCCTGAATATTATATTAAACTGTTTAAGAATATTTTGTTGAAAAAGAAAAATAATGATTTTGTGTTTGCTAATTCTAATGGATTTCCTCTTCATTCAGACGTATTTTCAAAAATACTTTACAAGTACACAGGAGAACATTTTTATCCACATATAATTAGATCACATTACGCAGATACCGAGAGTAAAAACTTTCTAAATAAACACAAAAAATCAAGTAAACAAGAGGTTCTTGATGAGTTTAAATTAATTGCAGCAGAACTTGGTCACAAAAAGTTTAACAAAAAAAAGAATGACTGGGAATTAGATTATAAAGTCACAGTGGCCAACTACATTAGACCAAAATTCTCAGAAAAAATGAAAGAACTATACGAAACTAAGTAATTTATTGATTACTTCTCTTAATGAATTTCTTTAAACCATAAAAATATCTAGAAAACAATATGTAAAGATTTTGTAATTCTTTTTTACCAGAATCATTAAGAGAATAAAACTTCTTTCGTCCATCTCTCTTGTATTTAATCAGCTTCTGAAGTCTTAATTTTTTTAAAGCAGGATATATAGTTCCTGGAGTTAGAATAGTTCCTTTTCTTGCACCTATTTTTTTTGCTAGATCTTCTCCAGTCAATTCTTCTATACTTAATTCATGTAAAATTAGAAATGATAAAAAACCCTTAAACTCGAAATATTCTGATTGAACTTCTTTTCGCAATTGTTTTTTCACAACAATAATCTATTGCTTCTCCTATAAATAGTTTCCTAATAAGCATTAACTAAAATGCTTTATCACTTAATAACTGTTTAGAAATTGACTCGTCTATTTTCAAAATATTTTTTCTTGCTTGTAAATCTTTAAACTTTAAATCTAAATGTAAAAATAGTTGATTGTCAACAAAATGCTTAAGAATAGGTATACCTTTTGAGATTAAATTGTAAACATATCTATTAACCATCTCATCTGTAAATCCTAGTTTTCTTGCAATATCTTTTGCAGTGATTTTATTTGTCTCAGCATATAAAACTAAAAAAACTTCTTGTTCCCTATGCGTTAACTCAACATCAAACTTAGTATCATATCCAGGATTAATGAACATTTGCATCTCATCAATTCTCTCGCTCAACTTCTCAATCTTTGAATCAAGTTCCCCCAAATAATCATAAATTGATTGAACTTCACTTGTATTTTGATTAATAGTATCTAAATGAACATTTAATTCTTCACGAATAGATTCAAATGCTTTTTTTACAGAAATCTGCATATCTTTCAACTTTTCAGTTTCACTTCCAAGTCCAAATATGCTTAGTTTTGCCAATCTACATATCGAGTTACAAAGCCTTTTTTATAAATATTACTGTTACCGTGATTTCACCAAAAACACATCAAACTTTTTAAATAAACCTTTGTTTATCCTATGTATGACTCAGAAAACCCTAGCCGTGGAACTGTCAAGATTAGCTTCTTTTAAGGACGCCTCAACTAACCTTGAGCAATATTCTACTGAAAGTAATGTTGCAGCCGAGCTTATCTGGGACGCTAATAACTTTAATTTAATCAAAGATAAAACAATCATAGATTTAGGCGCAGGAACTGGAATTCTCGGCATTGGTTGCCTTTTAATGGGCGCAAAACACATCTTATTTGTTGAAAAAGATTCAAAAGCAATTCAAATACTAAAAAATAACTTAAAACATATAGAAAACCTCTATGAGATTAATGGAACGTACGAAATATTAAATGAAGATATAGTGCTTTTTAACACTCCTGCAGATTTGGTTATCCAAAATCCTCCTTTTGGTACAAAAAATAAAAATATTGACACTGTTTTTCTTGAAAAAGCTCTTTTTTTGGCTCCCACAGTAATAACAATGCATAAAACAACTACCGAACAATATATTCAAGAGTTAATTTCAAAAAAGAATTATACAATTAGAAGAAAATATCACTTCATGTACCCATTAAAGAAAACCATGCCTCAACACAAACAAGCAATCGAATACATCAATGTAAGTGGATGGTTGCTCGAGAGAAACAATTAACTTTATAAATAAAACTTATTTCCATAGGTCTATGAAGATAAACGTTCTAGAGAATACAAGCAAAAAGTTAACATTCTTCTTAGAAGATGCTGACCACACATTTTGTAACGCACTTAAAGATGAACTTAGAAACAACGATGCAGTTAGTGTTTCATCGTACAACATAAGCCATCCTCTTGTTGGAAAACCAAAATTCATAGTAGAAACAACAGGAAGCGAAAAACCAAAAGATGCACTTGACAAAGCAATTGCAGGTTTAAAGAAAAAGAATTTAACGTTTCTAAAAGCATTTGAATCATTAAAATAAACTTTCTATTTTCTTAGTAATTTATTTACCTATTCTTCTTTCTCTTTTTGTATAATCAATTATACACTTAAGAAAATCTTCTCTTTCAAATTCAGGCCAAAACTTATCTAAGAATATCCATTCACTATAAAACGATTGCCACAATAAAAAATTTGAAGTTCTTTTTTCTCCTCCTGTTCTTATTATCAAATCAGGTTCATCAGCTAAATACAAGAATTTAGAAAACATTTCTTCCGACAAATTATCACTATTAATTGTGCCTTCTTTAATTTCTGGGATAATTTTTTTAACGGCATCTAAAATTTCTTCTCGCCCACCATAAGCCATTGCGAAATTAACAATATAATCTGAATTATTTTTTGTTTTTTCCATTATTCTATTCATTAATTTTTGAATCTTTTCAGGAAATAAATTGATTCGTCCTATAAACCTTATTTTAAGATTGTATTTCTCTAATCGTTCATCATCAAACAATTTTTCTGCCGCAGTCAGAAATAATTTTAGTATATAGTCAAACTCTTGTTTTGGCCTGTCAAAATTTTGTAAAGAAAATGCATAAAATGTTAGTTCTTTAATTCCTAATTCTTTACTCCAATCTAATACCTTCTGTACTTTTTTCTCCCCCCACTCATGACCTTTCCAAGGATCAAGATTCAATCTCTTCGCAAATCGTCTGTTACCATCAAGAACAATTGCAACGTGACTAGGCAGTTTATCTTTAGGAATTTTCTTAACAATATCAAGTAAGTCGTCTGACATTCACGAAATAAATAAAAAAGAATTTATAAAGATTTGCGTTTTTTCGCACTATACTTATTGATCTAGAAGATTCAGTTTTCTTTCTTCTTCCTTTAATTCATATGACTCTACAACTAAATCAAACAATTCTGGCTGTATTTTTAGTATGTCTTTCGCAGTAACCAAGCCAACTAATTTTCCTTTTGACATAACCGGCAGTCTTCTTACTTCATTTTCTTTCATTAACATCATTGCAGAATAAATATCCATGCCAGGATCAATTGTAATCATGTCCTTAGCAGCAGTCATTATATCTTTAACTTTTACTAATTTGGCATCTTTACCATCACACACTACCTTTGCAACTAGATCTCTTTCAGTAACTATTCCTACAAGTTCAGAGTCTTCCATCACTAAAAGACTTCCGACATTGTGTAACTTCATTACTTTTGCAGAAGCTTGTACAGTCTCAGTTTGTTTTATTTTTATTGGATCATTAGTCATAATGTCCGAAATTTTGTATCCTGTTTCCATAAAGCCCCCCTTAATAAATTAAAAATTAATATCCAACAATCAATTCAGCTTTATCGCCGAAAATCTGTTTTATGCTATTGTAAAGTGGTTCATTAATAAATACTTTTCTAAGGTTTTTTGTATTCGCTAATGCAGATTCTAGTGTCTCTGCATTAGAAGCACTTAAACCTGACACTGTTCCTTTATCAGAAATTTTTCCCTTTCTTATTTCTTGCTCAGGAGATTCTAAATTGCTAATAACAAACACAACATCATTCAGAACCAAAAGTTCACCAATTTTATCACCATATTTAACTCTTATCTTTGAAGATTCAAGTTCCTTTGCTTTTGTTCTTTGAATATATTCAACAATGTTTCTTATGAATGCTCTAGATTCTTTTATCGATTTATTAATTTCCGGCTTGGATAACTTTGCAGTTTCGTGCTCTTTTTTTGCTTTTATTATGTCTTTAAGATCAACCGCGGCGTTTGAATAAACTTTTGCTTTTTTCACTAAATGTTTATCAACCAAGCTAACTACTTCCGTTTCTTTAAAATCATCTAATCCTTCTAAACGTAATGCTTCTCTACACGCAACCATTGTTTCCGTGAATATCTTTTCAACTTCTTGTTTTTGTTTTAAACTATCAATTTCTTCAAACAATTTTTTCATTCTTTCTAAAAATTCTTGAGTTGAAGTATATAGATCGTCAACTTCTTTCCCATCTATATCTTTTTTAGTACCGTGCTCCATGTCTTTTCTTACTTTTAGAACTTTCTCAACAATTTTAACATATTTCTCCTCTAAAAGTTTCTCTTTTTTGACGAAAATTTGTCTCAAAGTTTCTGGAGTTTCTTTCGGAGTTGGAGGCGGAAAACCATATAACATAAGCGCCGCTTGACTTGTTGTAATTGCTGCCCAAAAGAAATCTTCCATTCCAATTTCTTTTAATTTGTACTTAACTCTTTCAAGCATCTGGTCTCCTGAATGCATAAACATATCTATTGCTTCAGGACTAGGTTTTATTCTACCCATTTGCAATAATTGTTTCCAAGGCATAAATATTCCTCTATCGTATAAAGGAATTCCATCTCTTAAAAATGTGAAAATAACAGGATTAGCTTCTTTGATACTTTCCCAGAAATCAGTCAAAATGTAAACTTGAATATTTATTTTGTTCTCAATACCAGTCATTTTTCCAGCATCAATACCCATCCCAATAATTATCGCTCTTAGTTTATCTCTTAACTCTGTTCTAGTCATTTTTTTGACATCAGTATCATCAATAACTAAGAAAACATCAATATCTGACTCAGGCGTTGCTTTTCCTTGTACAAGACTACCCGCAAGAACATAAGAAACAATATATTTTTCAAATTTTTTCAGAACCATTGTTTTATGAACTTCAGAAAGTTTTATTGCAGCCATCATACCTTTGTCAAAAATAATTGCAGAAGTTGCAATCATTTGAAGCAAATCATATTTAGCATCATAACAGCTTTGCCACAAATCAGTTAGCAACAAAGTATCAGGACTTAGAGATTCATCCACATTCTTTGCAGTTTCAGAAACTATTGATGAAATTTTATCTCTTAATTCATCTTTAGTCATTTTTGTACTATCAGAATCATCAACAAGAACTAGCAAATTTATCTTATCTCTTTTTTCCTCATCTTTACTTGGAGGAAGCAATGTGATCCCTAGAATGTGATCTTCAAACCTTTTCAAAACTTTATCCTTGAAACTTTCTATTTTTGATTTAATTTGTTCAAGTTTTTCCTTTGCTTCATCTGGAACATCAGTAAAAGATTCATCAAGGTTACTTTTCTTGTTAGTTTTTTTAGTTTTGGCCATAAACATCAACACCGAGTATGAAAAGTCAACTAAAAGTCAACCCATTTAAAGAGAATTTATCTGACAGCATATTTAAATTTTTGTATTTTTAGTGCAGCTCATTTAAAGAAAACTTTATATATTGTACTTACTAGTCAATCAGATATTAATAATATATTAGTAGTATCGCATTAGGAGTTTTGATAAAATGGCTGATAAAAAAGATGAATTCACAGAAAAGATGGAGAAAAACATCAAAGAATTAGAGCGAAGAACTGAGAGCTATTCAAACACCCTTAAAACTCTAGACACAAAACATCAATACATTCTTACAAAAAATTTAATGAAACACCTTGGAGGCGAAGGGACTGATGAACTTAATTTCAGTCTTCTAAGTTCAAAGAGTAACCCTAAAGGGCATGAAAAATTAAAAGATCTCCTTGCAAAAGACATTACAAAAGACTATGAAACAGCCGTTCTTAATGAATTAAAAAGTAGTGTTGAAGGAGATATTAAAGGCATTAAGAATGATAAATTCTTGAAAAAGCTTACAAAGAAATTCTATAATGTTAACGGAGACTATATGCGAAATCTTATCTATGAATTAGAAGATGAATTTACTCCTGATACTTATAAGAAGTTCCACATTGATTCTCATAAAAAACAAGTTGCACAGGAATTAGAACCAGACACATACAGCCACATAAAAAAAACAGATATTCCTTCACTTTTGAAATACATTGGAGCAGAGAAGCACCTCGATAATGTATCAAAACTTGCCAGTTTAGAATACTTACCAATGGTAAAAGAACTAATTCTTAACTCAAGAAAAAGCGAAGATGGTAAAAGATCGATTGATTATCAAACCATTAGTGCAATAAGTAAAGATTTCAAAAAAAATAAGCTACCTGATCTTGAAGCGTTCTTAAAACAATACAAACAAGCAGCTTGAGTTATTATTTTTGAACAAGCCAATAAACTAAAAAATTAAGAAAATTTATTTTTCTACTACCATTGCTTTGAATAAATCTGGATAGTCTTCTCCCGCTTTTTGAACTTTATCCAATCCATCAAAGTCTTGAACAAATTTTAATCTATCTGGATTTATCGCAGGATAGAAAATAAACAATTCTTTATCAGAAGCAATATCTTCTGCGCTTAAATAAACATATGGTAACTTAGTATCATCAAGAGTTATTCCTCCTAAATACATTGAACCATTTATCAACACTTCATCTATTGTAATATCTTCTCCTCCAACACCCATAATGGCGCCCACATCTTCATAAGTTCTTTCAGGCATATATATGTTTGGTCTAGAATAATTTTCTCCCAAACTTAAAGTACTAATTAGTTCAACACTATAGTATCCTGGAGTAAGTTCTAACTCAGTTGATGTATTTGGATAGTCTAACTCTGTAAATTTAATATATTTATCAGAAGGAACTCCATCAATAATCTTAGTTAAAATTATTAACACTTTTTCATCTTGCATTAGAGAAACAAACGCATCAGGCGAAGTCATGTCATTTCTCCAATCTCTATCAAAGTCAGGAGCACTCGCCATATTTGCTTGGGTATCTGAAAGATGAGGACCATAAACTCTTTTACTTGGTTTTACTGTTAAGTTCGCTTCCGGATAAACCATGAAATCAAATGTATAATTCTTCCCTATTATCAACTCAGAAGAAACTTGATCAAACCCATA
>PCYF01000057.1 GCA_002762915.1 Candidatus Woesearchaeota archaeon CG10_big_fil_rev_8_21_14_0_10_32_9 | reverse complement strand
AAGCGCTAGGAGTTCTTCCTAAGCTAATTTTGAAAAGTAAATTTTAAAGACAGGTGAACAAATGGATACTCAAAAACCAATATACAAATACATTGATAAGATCGAGTTTGGATTAATATCTCCAAAGATGATAGAGGCAATGGCTAAAGCAAAAATCGTCACACCTGAACTTTATGATAAAGAAGGTTATCCTGTTGATGGAGGTCTTATGGATGTTAGACTAGGAGTTATTGATCCTGGATTAAGATGTAAAACAGATGGTCAAAAATTAAAAGAAAGTTTTGGTCACTTTGGATACCTTGAACTTGCAAGACCAGTTGTTCACATTTCTTTCATTGATGTGGTTTTAGATATTTTGAGATCAACTTGCAGATCTTGTGGAAGAATTCTTATTCCTAAAGAAAAAGTTAAAGCTTATTCAGATATGCTTGACAAGATAACTCTTGAGCAAGGTTTGAATGAGAGAAGAGATAAAATTAAATTAATGATTGCTGGATTGAAAACAATAAACAAATGTCCTTACTGTAAAGCAAAGCAACAAAAAATTACAATTGAAAAACCAACAACAGTTATGGAAGAAGAAAGAAGAGTTTCTCCAATAGAAATCAGAGCTAGACTTGAAAGAGTTCCTGATGAAGACCTTGTTGTGTTTGGAATTAATCCAAAAATTGCTAGGCCTGAGTGGATGATTTTAACATTATTATCAATTCCTCCAGTAACAATGAGACCTTCAATTACTTTGGAATCTGGAGAAAGAAGTGAAGACGATTTAACTCACAAGCTTGGAGATATTGTTAGAATTAATCAAAGATTGTTTGAAAATATTAATGCTGGAGCACCAGAAATAATTATTGAAGATCTTTGGGATTTGTTACAATACCACGTTACAACTTTCTTTGATAACGAGGTTACTCAGTTGCCTCCTGCAAGACATAGATCAGGACAACCTTTGAAGACCTTGGCTTCGAGAATTAAAAGTAAAGAAGGAAGAATAAGAAGAAATCTTGCAGGAAAGAGAACTAATTTCTCCGCAAGAACTGTTATTAGTCCAGACCCGAAAATAGATATTAACGAAGTAGGAGTTCCAGAATCCATTGCTATGAAATTAACAATTCCTGAAAGAGTTACTGAATGGAATATGGAATACCTAAAAGGATTTATCGAAAGAGGTCATGAAACATATCCTGGTTCAAATTATATAATTAGACCTGATGGTAAGAGAAAAAGAATCACCAATGAAACTAAAGAACAATTGCTTGAAGAAATTCAACCAGGATTTATAATTGAAAGACACTTAATGGATGGAGATATTGCTTTGTTTAACAGACAACCTTCTCTTCACAGAATGAGTATGATGTGTCACAGAGTAAAAGTTTTACCCGGATTAACTTTAAGATTGAACCCTGCAGTTTGTGCGCCTTACAACGCTGACTTTGATGGAGACGAAATGAACTTGCACATTCCTCAAACAGAGGAATCAAGAGCAGAAGCAGAAATATTAATGGAAGTTCAAACACAACTTATAAGTCCTAGATATGGATTAAGTATTATTGCTTGTATTCAAGATAGTATTTCTGGAAATTATTTGTTAACAAGAGAAGGATTCACAATGTCTAGAGTTAAAGCTATGGATTTACTTGCAGATGCAGGAATTGAAGACTTTAGCAAATTGCCAAAGAAAGAAATTGTAACTGGAAAAGAAATTTTCTCAGTAACACTTCCGGATGATTTTAACTTTGAAGGTAGATCAAGACTTTATAATAAACAACCAGAACATCCTGATGCAGTTGTAAAAATTGTTGGCGGAAAACTTGTTTCTGGAGTTATGGATTCAAGCAATCTTGGAGAAGGTTCAGGTTTATTGTTAAGAAATCTTCACAAAAAATATGGTCAAGATCAAATTATTACTTTATTAAGAATGATAAATAATCTTGGTGCAGAAGTTTTGATGAGACACGGTTTCTCCTCATTAATTTCAGATATAGACCTTTCTGGAAACGCTGATGATGAAGTTAAAAAAATAATTGGTGGTGCAGAAGAGGAAGTAAACAAATTAATAAAAGCTTATGAAGAGGGAACTTTAGAACAATTACCTGGAAGAAGTATGAATGAAACTCTTGAATTGAGAATTCTTGAAAGACTTAACAAAGCAAGAAACGATTCAGGTAAGATTGTAGAAAAAACATCTTCACAAGATAGTAATACTATGACTATGGTAAGAAGCGGAGCAAGAGGAAATACAATCAACTTGGCTCAAATGGCTGCTTGTGTAGGTCAGCAAGCTCTTAGAGGAGGAAGAATCAGTAAAGGTTATTCTGATAGAGCACTTTCTTGCTTCAAGAAAAATGATTTAGGTGCAGCTGCAAGAGGATTTATTGGTAGAGGATTCAAAGACGGTTTGAAACCTCACGAAATGTTTTTCATGGCAATGACTGGAAGAGACAGTCTTATGGATACTGCTTTGAGAACGCCTAAATCTGGTTATCTTTATAGAAGACTTGCTAATGCAATGCAAGATCTAAAAGTTGAATATGACTTAACTGTTAGAGATGCATCAGGAAAACTCGTTCAATTTAATTATGGAGAAGATGGACTAGATGTTTCAAAAACAGAAGGCGGCAAGATCAACATAAAGAATATTATTAAAGCAACTGAGTGAGGACAAAAATAGTAACAAGTAATCAATATTGAAAATTAAAAATTAGTGAAGAGGAATTCAAAATGGCAGATCTGGAAGAAACGTTCAAAGAATACGAAAGCAAATTACCGCAGCTGATACTTGAGGAGGTAAAAGAAAATTTACCTGACAAGTGTACTAAAGATAGATTAAAGAGAATACTTGTAAAAGTAGAAGAAGAGTACTATGATAGTATTGCTCAACCGGGAGAGTGTGTTGGAATAATCAGTGCTGAATCCATTGGAGAACCAGGTACTCAAATGACACTTAATACATTCCACTTTGCAGGTGTAGCTGAGATGAACGTTACAACAGGTCTTCCAAGATTAATTGAAGTTCTAGACGGCAGAAAAACGATCTCTACACAATTGATGAATATTTATTTGAAGAAACCATATTCGGAAGGAAAGGATCTAAAGATTATTTCAGAATTATTGAAAGAATTAACATTGAATTATTTCTTGAAAGAATTAATAATGAATATTTCTGAAGCAGAAATGAAAATAGTTCTTGAACAAAGTAAAGTTGATCTTGTAAAAATGGATATGAACAAAGTAATAAATCTTCTTAAGAAAGCATTCAAAGGATACAATTTCAAGTTAGAAAAAGACAACAGCATTACTGTATCTCAATCAGCTAAAGATAAGGATATAATTCAATTGTATAAATTGAAAGAAAAAATAAAGAAAGTATATATTCACGGAGTTAAAGGAATAACTCAAGTTCTTCCTGTTAAAAAAGACAATGAATTTGTAATAATTGCTGCTGGAACAAACATGAAAGAAGTTTTAGAATTAGAGTTTGTTGATCCTGCAAGAACATATACAAATGACCTGTATGAAGTTGAAAAGTTTTTAGGAATAGAAGCTGCAAGACAACTAATTATAAACGAACTTATGAAAGTTATTGAAGAACA
>PCYF01000001.1 GCA_002762915.1 Candidatus Woesearchaeota archaeon CG10_big_fil_rev_8_21_14_0_10_32_9 | reverse complement strand
GCTTCAGGCATTGCTATTACTGAATCGCTTCCAGCAGTTTGTGCAACTTCTGCATTTATTATTGTTATTTGTGTTGATTCTTCAACTGATTGGAATCTATCAAACTCTACGGTTGCAACAACCTCATAATCTCCTGGCTTTGCTTCTGGAGGTATTCTTAATAACAAAGCTTCGAAAGATTGACTTTCATCCTTATCAAGAGTATCTATTGTTTCGTAGGTTTGTATGTTAAGTGCAGGTATTGCTACTTTTACTTTAACATCATCCAAATCGTTATTACCATAGTTTTTTACTTTAACTTTGAAAGATAAAGCTCTTCCTGCTTCTATTGTTGTAGAAGGACTTACGAAGAAGTCTTGTATTTGAACTGCACTATCATCTGCTGTTCCATAAATTGAAACTTGATAATTGTAAGTTATTACTGATGCGCTATTTTCATCAAATAGAACTAGTCTTAACTTAGCATCTTTCTTTTCCATATCTACTGGAACTGTAACAGTCAAGTCAAATGATCTTTTTTCATGTGCAGGTAAACTGAATGTTTTAGTGTAATCAGTTACCATATCTCTTTCATAGTACGCATATCTGTAACCAGACATAAATGCTCCTAAGTAAGCATCAGTAACGTCCTGATCTCCTGCTTCAAGAGTAACTCTTACTTTTAATACGTCCCCTCTTTCTACATAAAGATCGTCACCATCGTACGCCGTATCACTATTAATCTTTACATCTGTTATTGCGATATATGCTGATGGAGTTGCGTTCACATCTAGCCCATCATTAATTGGTTGAACCTCTGCGCTTTGTACAGCACTAACTGATGAGATCACCAATACAACTAGCAAAAGAATTGCTGTCATTAAATTTATTATTTTCATTTTATTACCCCCCGTCCTTCTTATTATTATTTTAAAGTACTATCACCGTCATGAAATGATTAATCATATTTAAATGTTTTCATTGTAACCATTCCCTAGTGAATACCTTACTCGATTATCAAAGGAAAATACTTATTTCTAATTATATCCGAATCACTTACCCCCACTAAAGAGATATACTCTCCTGCAGGAACTTCTGATGAATCAAATGGTAATTGAACATAAAATTGAATATCTTCTGTATCTCCACTACTTAGTGTGAAAGATTCGCTTTTAGCAATAAAACCTAATTCCGGAATGCTAAAGGTCAATCTTAAATTTTTCATTTTACTTCTATCATTAGTTACAGTTGCCCTTACAACAAAAGCGTCTTCAACACTAACAACGCCCCAATCTGTTCCAACGACTTCAAAGTTTTCCACATAAATACCGTCTTCTTGTCCAACAACAGTTTGAGGATTATTTCGCCCTATGAAAATCTTCTTTGTAGTACTTCCAGATTCGTTCAAAACATTTGTAACAGTTAAAGTTACTTCAAATTGTCCATTTGCATTAAACAAATAACTAGTTGTTGAAGCAGTTGTTGACCAAGACTGAATAAGTTTTCCTTCTTGCACAACACTCCAAGAGTACAAATTAATTTCATCACCATCTAAATCATATGACTCTGAACCATTTAACAACACTTCAGTTCCTGCACGCACAGATTCAGGCATGTATAAAACCGCAACTGGCAAGTTTGTTAAAATAATGGGATTAACTAAGAAATTTACATTTCTGAAAACAACTGAGCCATCAGTATCATCAGCAGCAAAAACCACTGTTTGATTTCCGACAAAAGACTGAGTTGCAGTAATATTGTAAATCTTATTTCCTATTGGTTGAACAGTAAGAACATTTCCCGTGTTTGCATAACTTAACAAAACATCTTCAACAGGAGTTTCAACATCACTAATATACTGATTGAAATCTATAACCACTGAATCACCTTGTTGTAATTGTACTTGCTGTGGAGGATTAAATGCCAAAGGATTGTTTAATATATTAACAACAACGTCTTCCTGGCCCGCAGTATCATCTGTAAAATTAAATACAAAAGCATACACATTACCTTGCCCCAAGAAATCATCAGATATAGGAATTGAGGACAACTCATATTTATATTCGTTTCCGGAATTGTATCTAGTAAAGTTTAACACAAAGTTATTGTTTACTCTCAAAAATACACTATCGATTAATCCTTGAGATGCTGGAACAATTTCTCCAGTAATTAAATCAATAACATCAAAACTCACATACATGGGCGCTGATCTATAAAAAGTATAATTTTCAGTTACAAATGCATCTTCATACACTTTTAGATTTGCAACATCATATCTTTCTGTCCAAACTTTAAATGTTGTTCTCAAATTTTTAGTTAAATCTGAAATGTAATTTGGCTTTACAGCTTCTGCATAAATTTCATAATTTCCTGCAGCTAAAGTAATATTCGGATTAATGTGGCAATATCCTTTGTCATTTGTTTCACATTGTCCTAAAGTGGAATCATCAGAAACATACTTGAAAGTAATTATTGCATCTGAAATATTTTCAGAAACATGTACTGAACAATGTTGTTGATGTCCAACAACAACATCGGGATTACAAAATAATTCATCTAAAACTACAAATAGAGGCACATCAACAACTTTCAAAGAATAACTTTTATTGTCAGATAGTTGACCATCGCTTACACCCACAGAAATTAAATAACTATTATTTTGAGTTACTTGAGGAATACTAGATGCTACAACTTTACATGATTGTGACTCTACATTTATCCACGAAGGTCCTGAAACTTTGTAACAAACAAGAGTATCATTGTCTTGATCTGCTACTTGCAATTGATATTCATAAGTTTGAGCACTTTCTAAGATTTCTTGATTAGGAATTGCTTGCATAGTTGGAGCGTTATTTATAATTGAAGCATTTGAAACCGCTACCAATTTTGTTATTTCTGTTTGAACGCCATCAGTGTCAGTCACTCTTAATTTAATAGAATATGTTCCTTGTTGACCGAATAATTTAGTTATAAGATTTCCTTCGCCTAGTTTTACTCCATTCACAAACCATTCCGCTAAAATGATGCCATGATCATCTGTTGAATTGGAAATGAAAATTACAGTATCTTGTGTAGTAGGATTTAAAGGAGTGTAATTAAAATCCGCAATAGGTGCAATGTTAGAATATGTTGCATTAACCTTCAAATAAATTTGAGTAGATCTTGCAGTTGTAGTTCCATCAGTCCAATATTCTTCTGCTAAAAAATCAACAAGATAGTCTCCATCTGTTTGATAATCTGTTTGGGCTAAATTTTTTGTTGAAGGAAAATATGTCGTAGTATAAACGGTTTCTGAGAATAACGTTTTTACAAAAACAACTTCTGAATTATCATATTTGTAAAGTTTCCCAGTAACTTTTAACCAAGAAGTACTTTGATCTGCAATTGCTGCAACATCATAATTAATGTTTTCTCCATTCGTAATTGTTGCTGCTTGTTGTTCATTTTCAAACTGAGCAAAAATTGACAGAGCAGAAGCTCCACTTGCCAGCATGAATACTAAAAAGAATAAAACCAGTACTTTTGCATTTAATTTAAACATAATTTTTCCCCCGCGAAATTTTATTTAATAATTTTATAACTTACTCCAGCAGAGTATAACGGTTCATAATCTGAAAACAAAGCCTTTGCATTGAAAGACCAATCTCCCAAATCAAAAGATACTGAAGGACCATAGAAACTTATGTTCTTTTTGGTCTTTTCTCCTTGTTTTACATTCTTATCGTAATCAATTTTATCAGTTCCGTTTGAAAAATAAGTTTCAAAAACTTTATTTTCCATTAATTCTGATTCTAGGAAAGATCCTGTTAATCCTGCTTTAAATGTACCAAAATTTGTTTTTGCAACAGGATATTCTGCAGATACATTAAAACCATTTCTCCAGTTTTCAATACCCGTGGTTGTCACTCCTGAATATGCAGTCAATGGAAGGAATGGGTGTGGAATTGTTTCACTTCTTGTTCCTAGACCTTTATTTATTTCATTTGATCCAACTAGGTACTGAATTGCTAAATCTAATCCGCTTGGATGATTTACTTCTACTCCGAAGCCTTTAGTATTTCTTGAATCATAAGAAGCTTGTAAAGAAACTCCTGATTTGTTGAAATCTGAAAAGAATGTTCCTAAATAATCAAACAAAGCATTTCCAGAAGAACTTCCTGAAGGATAATCTCCAAAAGTTTTTGAAGTATCTGCAAAAGTTTTTCCGAAATACTCTTGTTGGAATTTTCCTTTTTCCTTATTTTTTGCAACTAAATCTTCTTTATCTAATCCAGTATAAAGAACAATGGTTGTACCAACTTCTTTTAATTTACTTGCAATTTCATCAGGCATGTAAACTTTTTGACCTACAGGCATCTTTAGCATATTTTGCGGAAGATTGTTGTTAAGAATTTCTCCTTCAACCATATTATATCCAACAATAAGATCTGCAAGACTGTATCCATTTTTGTCAATATCATTCCAAGATTGCGCTTCAAGAGATTGTCTATTTGCAGTCAAATAATTTTTTATTCTAGAATCTACTTTATCTCTTAATTCTACATTATTAACGTGATTGTTTGTTCCTTCTAACCAAGATTTATTTACAGAGGTTCCTCTGTTTAATGCTTTGAAAACATCAGATGCAACATCATTAATTGTGCAGGGCACATCATAAGAATTATTTCCTATAAATTCTTTAGCGTGTGGTTTGTCTAACATTCTGACAAAAATTCCTTTATTATCTTGTTCATAGAAAAAGTTCAGTTTAGAAGTTTCTGTTAATTGATCTCCTTCAACAAGAACAGGATTATTAATTTTTTTTGTTTGTTCCGGTTTGTTTTGGGCATATGCGTTTGCACCAAAAAGAGTTATTCCAGCAAAGATAAGTGGTAAAATTGTTTTTTTAATATTCATTTTTTATACATTTGGACCCTCTGTATTTTTTATAATTACAGATAAAACAGTCCAACCCCCTAATTTTATAACATGAAAGATACCATCATATATAAATATTCTTGTTTTGTCACCATTACATAATAAAAACAAAGATATTTTGAGAGCACGAACATATAAATATAAAAACAATTTAATTTAACAATCATCATGACAATTATAATAGGCGGAGGAAGTGCAGGACTTTATTTTTCAAAACAATACAAAGAAAAACATCCGGACGAAGATGTCGTCTTAGTAGAAGAGCATCTCGAAATTGGAAAACCTGTACAATGCACAGGAATACTTACTTCTGAACTAGAAAAATTACTTCCCTTTAAAGAAATAAATAAATTTACATTAAACAAAATAACTAGAACAAAAATCTTTTCAAGAAATAATGCTTTTGAAACGCCCATAAATTCAGATAGAATAATTTGTAATGTTTCATTTATCAAATATTTACATAAAGAAGCAGAAAAAACTGGCGTGAAAATTCTTTCTGGACACAAATACCTGGAAAATAATGGTACAACCATAAAACTCAGAAATATTAAAACTCAAAACATAATCGAATTAAAAACAAATTTTCTAGTTGGTGCAGACGGGCCTTCAAGTTTAGTTGCAAAGAATAACAAACTCTACTCTACTCGTAAATTTCTAACTGGAGTTCAAGCAAGAATTTTGTTAAAAGATCTTGATTCTAAAAAAATTGATTTCTATCCGACAATTGGAGAGTACTCTTGGTCAGCCCCAGAATCGCCAGAAATATCTCGCGTAGGTGTTGCTGCTCGTTCGAATGCAAAAAAAATATTTGATGACTTTATAAAAAAGTATCCTGGGAAAATTCTAGAAATACAAGGCGGACCGATACCCCTACACAAACCGCGGGCGACAGTGGTCAGAACGCAGCACGGAACGCAGAACACTGCGAGCAGCGAACAGAACTGCTTTTCTGTTGCCTTGCTTGGAGATGCCGCGCTACAAATAAAAAATACAACCGGCGGAGGAATAATTCCTGGATTAAAAGCTGCAAAAGCATTATCTGACGGACCTTTTAACTACAAAAAAAATCTAAGAAAACTAAACTTAGAACTTTATGTACACTACAAATTGAACAGAATTCTAAAAAAATACTCTGACAGAGAATGGAATGGACTTTTAGAAACTCTAAATACTAAAAAAACTAAAGAAATATTATCAAAAATAAATAGAGACTCCCCGATAAAATTATTGACAGAGTTAAGTTTAAATAATCCTACATTAGTTGGAATTGGAATAAAAGCATTATTAAAATCACAGAGATGAAAAGTTGATTAATGAAATTGTAACTCGGCCAAAAACAGAACACAAAGGAATAATAATAAATGATGAATGGTACAAACTAATAATTACTAATCATGTAGATCGAGATGGCGCATATTATTCCGTAGATACAAAAAATAAAACAATTCTTACAAATCTGCTAGATACAGATGAAGTTTTAAGAAAAGTAAAAGACCAATATAATAACCTTCCTGTAAATCATTATTTCTAATGAAAAGCTAAGAAAGATATTTAAATAATGCAAGAAACTCAAATCGCAGAGGGGAACATATTGGCAAAAGAAGAAACAATACAAATAAATAAAAAAGAGTTAAAGCAAAAGGCATCTAAATTTTTTAACAATAAAAAAATATTCAATCAAACAACCCTAACAATAGTTCTTATTCTTGTTTTGATGTTCACAGCATTTCATGTAAGATCATACTCGCTAGGAATCCCCGCGACTGAAGATTGGGCAAAAACCTCAGTTGAAAGTAACATAAAGAGTCAAATGGACTTGCAAATAAGAACTCAAAGAGCTGATCTTCCAGAAGCAAGCATCGCCCAATTAGTAGAAACCCAATATTCCGACTATTATTCAAAAAACAAACAAAGCGTTGATTCGCAAATACAACAAATCTCAGCAATGTACAAAGATGAAATGCGAGATGATAAAGGCACGTTCTATTTATCAGATATAGACTCTTACTTGTGGTATTCTTATTCAAAATGGTATGAAAAAAACGGATATTTTGGAACTGAAGAAATAGACGGACAAAAAATGTTCGGATTAAGAGATGGCAGATTAGGTCAGGAAGCTAGATTCATAACAACCCCCTTCATAACAAATCAAATTCATTCAATGATAAAAATATTCAATCCTGCTCAAGATGTGATGACCACATCAGCACTTAGAACAGCCATACTAATGGCACTAGTTGTAATACCTGCTTTCTTTATAGGAAGAAAATTCGGAGGAACAATAGGAGGAACAATCGCTGGAGCACTAATAGCAGTAATGCCTGCCATAGTATCTAGAACAGTAAGCCCCGATGATGACTATGTTACATTCTTATTTCCACTTCTGATGTTTTGGTTTTTCATAGAAGCCATAGAAAGCAAAAACCTCAAACAAAGACTAATATGGAGTTCACTAATAGGATTTACCGCATTTTGGTTTATGCGAAGTTGGAGCGGATGGTGGTTCACATTTGATTTCATCATAGGAGCAGTATTTGTGTTTGTCGCATACCTTTTGATGAAACATTACATGAAACATAAAAAAATACACAAGAAAACAATCTGGGAAGAAATAAAAAGCCCTGTACAAGTACTGTCTATTTTTTTAATCAGCGCATTTTTGTTCACAATAATTCTTTCTCCACTCTTAGGAGAAAATCCTGGATCAAGTCTTAACAACCTAATAACGAGTCCACTTCAACCGCTTAATTTCGTGTTTGGATTTAAAGCGGCAGGAGATGCATATGGTTCAACATCTTATGCTTTGTGGCCTAGCGTATTCACAACAGTAGCAGAATTAAATCCTGGAAGCTATCAACAATCATTAACTGCAGGAGGCGGATTATTATTTGTCCTATGCGGATTAGTGGGAGCACTACTTCTTTTGTTTAATAAAAAAGAAGGAACAAACTACCCACTATACGGAATAATATTGATTCCATGGATGTTAAGCACATACTACGCAAGTCTTGTAGGAATAAGATTTACTGCACTATTTGCACCAACAATAGCTTTTGGAGTGACAGCATTAGCAGGATACATATTTCAAAAAACGAACAAAGGCCTCGATAAATCTAGTCTTAAAAATATAACAAAAACAATTTTGAAAACAGCAGTTGTTCTATTGATGTTATTCTTATTTGTATTTGAATTCGTACCACAAGCATACGCAATATCTAAATCAAACATACCTTCCTACAATGATGCTTGGGAAGAAACCATGCTTACAATAAAAAACGATTCAGATAAAGGAATAATAACGAGCTGGTGGGACTTTGGACACTGGTTCCAAGCAAGAAGCGAAAGAACAGTAACCTTTGACGGAGGAGATCAGGGAAAAAGAATATACTGGGTCGGAAAAACACTTCTAACAGATGAAGAAGATGAAGCGCTAGACATCCTAAAAATGCTTAATTGCGGACAAGAAGAAAGCTACAATTTACTAGAAAATTACTCAGGAGACAGATATAAAACCACAATACTACATGAAAAAATAACGAGAGAAACACGGATTGAAGCGGAACAAACACTCCTAGATTCTGGATTGACTGCTGAGCAAACGCAGAACGTTCTTGATTATTCTCACTGCGAAGATCTCTGGCCTATGTACTATATAACTAGCGAAGACATGGTTGGAAAAGCGGGAGTGTGGGGACACTTCGGAAGTTGGAATTTCAGCAAAGCATACAATTATTATAAATTAAAAAACATGCCTGCAAATTTAGCAATACAAGAAGCTCAAGAAGTACTAGGATACTCAGCAGAGCAAGCAAAACAAGAATACTTAGAAGTTCAAAGCATAAATGATGAAAAACAAGCAAATGATTGGATAAGCCCTTGGCCACAATACGTTACACAGACGCCGGTGAGCTGTGTTCAGAAGACTGACGTTCTGGATTGTTCATATAATATAAGAATTGGAATAAATGGAAATGCAGGAATATATGTATCAAAAGCAATTATAAACTTAACATCTGTGAACGAATCCTTCCTCATAATAAAAGCAATTGATTTAACAACGGGAAGTCTTGTATCTCAGAGTTCAGCAAAACCAACAGGCATAACAATCTATGATGGACAAAAAATTACGAGCACAACTTTTAGTAATAGTCAATTTACTCAAGACGTACTTGTATACAAAGATGGAACAGGATATTCTTCTTTGGTGTTGGATCCTCTGTTGACAGATTCTATGTTTACAAAATTGTTTTTCTTAAATGGAAAAGGACTTGAACACTTCAAGAAGATGAAAGAAGTCACAAGTTTCAGAGGAGAAAAAATAATACTGTGGAAAGTAGAACCTTAAAGAAGATGAATAAAAAGCACAAAACCCAGAGAATAGCAATCTACCTTGTTATTCTCACAACTTTTTTTACCTCGCTCGGACAAATATTTTTTAAGTATGCAGCAAAAACATTTGAATTCGATTTTTTTGCATTAATAACTAATTATTACTTGATTCTAGGATTCTTTTTTTACGGTTTAAGCGCAATAGCTCTTTTGATGGGTCTTAAACGAGGAGAATTAAGCACACTTTATCCAATAATCGCTCTGAGTTACGTTTGGGTAACAATCGCATCAGTAACACTATTTGCTGAAGCATTGTTAATTACTGAAATCCTAGGAATATTGCTGATAATTGGAGGAGTAGCAATAATGGGGGTTGCAAACAGTGAATAACCTCATCGTAATTTTAATAATGATTGTAAGTTCAATACTCGGCGCGTTTGGAGCACTACTACTAAAAAAAGCATCAAAAGAACTGAAGTTCAAAATTTCTTATTTATTTAATCCGTATTTAATTCCAGGATTCTTATTATATTTTATAGCAGTTGTTGCATTCATTTGGCTACTAAAAACTGTTGATCTAAGTTTATTATATCCTATGACTTCAATGACCTACATTTTTACAATCGCAATTTCTGTATGGTTGCTAAACGAAAAAATGAACAAATACAAATGGCTTTCAATAATACTTATAATATTAGGAAATATAATTATTAATTTAAGACTATGAAAACACACATAATAATTCCAGGACTGAACGAAGAAAAACACATCTCTTCAGTAATCGCTAAAGTGAAAAAAGAAGGATTTGAAAACATAATATTTGTAGACGATGGAAGCACAGATAAATCATCTCTTCTCGCGGAGAAAGCTGGCGCAACCGTATTAAAACACGTAGTAAATCTAGGAAAAGGCGCCGCAGTAAAAACAGGATGCGACTACTGCTGTGAACTGGGAGCTGACGTTCTGGTACTGCTTGATGCTGATGGACAACACAAACCTGAAGAAATAAAAAAATTAATTTCTAAACTAAAAGGAAAAGACATAGTGTTTGGATATAGACCATTAAATAAAAACATGCCTCCAATTATGCGTTTTGGAAATTGGTACATAAATACCGCTTCTTCCTTGATTAACGGAATTAACTTAAGAGATACACAATCAGGGTTCAGATGCTTTACAGCCTCTGCCTACAAAAAAATACGCTGGACATCAAACGATTACAGCATGGAGTCAGAAATGATTTCCAATGTCGCGAAACACAAATTAAAATACGCAGAGGTTCCTATAACAACAATTTATAATGATAACTTTAAAGGCACCACAGTAATGGATGGAGTAAAAATATTTTTAAATATAATCAAATTCAAGATGTTTACAAAATGATACCTGGAGTACAAATAGTAGGAATAGTATTTGCAATAGTCATGATGTATTTTACATTCGTGTATTACAAACGTAAAAACTACGGACTATACAGTTTAATTGTGTGGATGGCCCTCTGGTTAGGAATACTTCTAATAATATCAATACCTGAAACAGTTTATGGATTGATGCAAACATTACAAATAGAAAGAACGGCTGACTTTATAGTAATGTCTGGATTCACCTTCTTCCTTATAATTATATTTTACATGTACAATATTATTAAAAGAGTCAATACAAAAATGGAAGAACTAGTCAGAAAGCTTAGCTTCCAAGAACAAGAGAAAAAGAAAAAATGAAGAAAATCCTTCTAATTTCTAACCATTTCTATCCATACAAAGGCGGTCTAGAAAATTACGTTCTAAATTTAGCAAAAGGTCTAAATCAGAATGAATACGAAGTGGATGTTTTAACATACAATCATAAAAATTTAGCTTCATATGAAAACTATTATGGATTAAACATAATAAGATTGCCTTGCTGGGAAATTCTCGGAGAAACATATTCTATTCCGAAAATATTCAATACAGAATATGAAAAAATAATTTCTAAAATACTCGAGACAAAATATGATGTTGTTATAACAAACACAAGATTCTTCACAATAAGCTTTTTGGGAATGTTACTTGCTAAAAAAATAAATTGCAAATACATACACACAGAACACGGAAACAAACACGTAATACATAAAAATCCTTTAGTTACAGTTCTTGCTTGGATATACGATCAGACTCTCGGACGAGCTGTGTTCAGCAATGCTAATATTGTTGTTGGAATATCAAAACAGTGCGTCTCTTTTGCAAAAAAAATGGGTGCAAAAAAAACAAAATTGATATATAACTCAATAAATTTATCAGAATACAAAAAAGTCAAAACAAACCTTCAACAAAGACTAAATATTTCTCCAAAAACTAAAATAATAACTTATGTTGGAAGACTAATATATGCAAAAGGAATACAAGATCTGATACAAGCAACAACAGAAATGAAATCTGTACAACTCATAATAATAGGAGAAGGACCGTACAGACAAAAACTAGAACAACTCGCTAAAGAAACTAACCAGAAAATAATATTCACAGGAGAACTAGACAAACAACAAGTAATAGAATACTTAAGCATCTCAGACTTATTCGTGAATCCATCGTACTCAGAAGGACTGCCAACCAGCGTTCTAGAAGCTGCAGCAATTGGCGTACCAATCATTGCAACAGATGTAGGCGGAACAAGAGAAATTATACAAAAGAATTTAATTAAACCTAAAGACGTTAAAGAATTAAAAAAAACAATAATTAAAGTATTAAAAGAAAAACAAAAAAAGGTAAATTTAAACAAATTTGATCAAGAAATAAATGCTAACTTGTTTGAGGAACTATTATGACTAAAGGAATATTAGAATACTCTTCTTTAATATGGAATAACATATGGTCTCATAGCCACGAGATTGCAAAAGCATTAGGACAAAAATATGAAGTATACTATCTGGAAGTGCCTGAAAATAAAGAAAGAGGACATGAACATCTTACTTATAAGACTAAGCACAAAGTCCCCAAAGGAGTACAGTTAATAACAACTAATAAAAAATTTAAAAAATTTAATTTAATATATTTGTTGTATACTCAATATTATACCATAAAAAAATTTATTCAATACAGAAATAAATTTCAAATATTTATTACATACAATACATATGATGTTGCACTGCTATATCTATCAAAACTTTTTAAAAAGAAAATAGTGTTTATGTATGTTGATGAATATGAAGATTTGACGCCCAACTCATTTTTTAAGCAGTACTTACACTGGACTCTTAAAATCTTTTTAAAAAATGCTAACTTAGTAATATGCACTGCTCGGCTGCTTGAAGAAAAAGCAAAAACTAAAAACAAAAAGACAAAATATATACCTAATGCGACAAACCTTACAAAATTTAAATTAATAAGAGAGCAAAAAGAAAAGCAGTTCACAATAGGTTTTGTAGGCACCTTGGGATCTTGGGTGGACGCAGACATGATTGCTGATGCAGCAAAAATTATTCAAAAAAAAGATAAATCCATAAAGATAAAAATAATAGGGCCGGGTCAGGGACACACTCTGCTCACGAAAAGAATTACCGAAGAAAATATACAAAATATTGAACTCAAAGAATATATGAATCATGAAGAAGCCTTAAAAAATATGCACAAATTTCATATAGCAATTATACCTTTTAAAATTAATAAAATAACTAACAGCGTATCACCTTTGAAACTTTTTGAATACTGGCTCTCAAATAATGCAGTTTTATCAACAGAAACATACGAATTGAAACAATTTAAAAAGGAACTCATTTTCTTCAAAGATGCAAAAGACTTAGCGGAAAAAGCAATTTTTTTAAAAAAGAATAAAACATTAAGAGAAAAACTGGCAAAAAAAGGAAAAGAACTTGTTGTACAAAAGTATAATTGGGAACTTTTAGAAAAACAATATCAAATACTCATTGGTGAATTATTATGACTCTTAAATTTGCAATAGTTGTTGGAACTAGACCCGAAATTGTAAAAATGGCACCCATAATTCGTGCCTGCCAAAAAAAGAAAATAAACTTTTTCATATTGCACAGCGGACAACACTACGACAAAAATATGGACTCAATCTTTTTTGAAGAGTTAGAATTGCCTAAACCCGATTACAACCTACATGTAGGTTCTCAATCATTTAGAAAACATGTAGGTTTAATGATGAAGGGAATGAATAAAATTTTCAAAAAAGAGCAACCGGATGTAGTTATAGTTCAAGGAGACACACTAACTGTTTTGATGGCTGCTCTTGCTGCTAAAAAATGGGATATACCTGTTGCACACCATGAAGCTGGTCTGAGAAGTCATGATTTAAGTATGCCTGAAGAAATAAACAGAATATTAACGGACCACATATCTGAATACTTATTTTGTCCAACAAATGATGCTTTAGAGAATATTAAATTCGAAGGATTAAATGCGCAATATTACTTAAAAACCGGAAACACAATAGTGGATGCAGTAAAAGAAAATATCGAACTTGCAAACAAGAAAGTTGATGTTTTAAAAAAGTTTAATTTAGTATCTAAGAAATATTTCTTAATTACTGCACACCGTGCAGAAAATACAGATGTCAAAGAAAGACTCGAAGGAATATTAAAAGGCATAGAAAAATTAACGATCAAGTATCCTAAATATAAATTTGTATTCTCTTTACATCCAAGAACTAAAAAGAAAATAGAAGAATACAACTTAACTATTCCTTCAGTTGTCAAAGTGGTTGATCCTTTAGGATTCTTAGAATTTTTACAATTAGAAAAAAATGCGGCAATAGTTCTCACAGATTCAGGCGGATTACAAGAGGAGTGCAGTATTTTAAGAGTTCCTGTTGTCACATTAAGAGAGAATACTGAAAGACCTGAAACAATAACCGCAAAGATGAATGTGCTTGCAGGAACAAATCCTGATAAAATAGTACAACAAACAGAACTCATGCTGAACGCAAAAATAGAGTGGAAAGATGTGTTTGGAGACGGACACTCGGGAGAAATAATCATTGAAGAAATAGTAAAGTTAATTAAAAAAAGAAAATCTTTGAAAGAAAGATTAAAATGGATAAAGAGAATGATAATAAAAAACATAAACTATTATTCTCCAATTAAATAAAATCAGGCGAACTTATGAAGGAACAAGTGTGTGTGGTTGGTTTAGGATACATGGGTATACCTACTGCTTTGCTTATTGCTAGAGCAGGAATACACGTTTTAGGTAAAGATGTAGATAATAATAAATTAAAAATTATTAGCGATGGAAAATTACCTTTTCAGGAAAAGGGATTGTCTGAATTATTTGACGAGTGTAAAAGAAATTTGCCAACTACAAACATATTTACAAAAGAGAACACGCGAGAAATTACTACATATATTGTCTGTGTTCCTACACCATTTACAGATTCAAAAAAATGCGACTTAAAATATGTAACTTCTGCCCTGATGGATATTTCTAAGATTTTAAAAAAAGGAGATCTTGTAATTTTAGAATCAACAGTTAGTCCAGGAACAACTACTGGAATTGTAAAAAAATTGCTTGAACAATCAAATCTCAAAGCAGGACAAGATTTTGATCTAGCATACATCTCTGAAAAAGCAATTCCCGGAAACACAATATATGAAATGATTAATAACGACCGAATAATTGGAGGCATCAATGAACCCAGTAAAAAACGAGCAGCAGAATTATACTCGTTATTTGTAAAAGGAAATATTCATTTAACAGATTGTACCACTGCTGAAACAACAAAACTAATTGAAAATGCATATAGAGATGTAAACATTGCTTTTGCAAATGAACTTGCATTAATATGTGAAGCGCTTAAAATAAATGTCTGGGAAACAATAAATTTGGCAAATAAACATCCCAGAGTCAACGTGCATTTACCAGGGCCCGGTGTGGGGGGACATTGTATCGCAATAGATCCGTGGTTCTTAATAGAACAAAAATATGGAAAGCTAATACGTGCAGCCAGAGAAATAAATGACTCTATGCCAAAAATAGTGTTTGATAAAACTTTGGAAATTATAAAAACTAACAACATACAAAACCCTGCCATAGGAATCTTAGGAATAGCATATAAAAAAAATGTCGATGATGTCAGGCTTTCTCCCGCAGAACCAATAATAAATTTATGCCTTGAGCATGGATTTAAAGTTTTAATAACAGACCCATTTGTTGAAAAATTTAGTCACGCATTAACTACATTAAAAACTGTAATTAATGAATCTAATGTTATATTAATAATAACGGATCACGACGAATACATTAATTTAGATTTAACCAACAAACACGTACTGAATACTAGAAATATGAAAATAATTTCTAAACATCAACACACATTAGGTAATGGAAAAGATGTTTAATAAAAAAGCAGATTAATTACAGAGTATGCTAATCAATAGAAAACAATTTAGTTAAAGAATTGTAACTGACAAAATAGGAGAAAGATATTTAAAAATCGTAGAAGAAATATAATAAAATGAAAACAAATAGTCTATTTGAAGTTTTTGTTAACTCAATACTTGGAAAAAGATATTATACTACATTTGTCGCGCCTAAAATAGAAACAAATAGAAAATCTTGGATCAAAAATAAAAAAGAAAATTATTTTATGTTGTCTTTTGATATTGATGAACAAAAAGATATAAAAAATTTACCCTGGTTACTCGACCTTTTAAACAAATACAAAATAAAAGCAATATTTGCAATAATAGGAAAACATGTAGAACAACATCCTGAAATATATCAACAAATAATAAATAATGGTCACGAGCTGATTAACCACACCTACAGTCACCCAGACAATCCTGAATTTAATCCTAATAAGCATTTTCATACCTTACCAAATGAAGAGAAATTTTTAGAAATAGAAAAATGTCACAGAGTAGTTAAAAAGATTCTAAATTATGAAATGACAGGATTTAGAGTTCCTCATTTTGGATATCAATTTACTGAGGAAATATATCCTCTGTTAAAAAAATTAAATTATTCTTATTCTTCTTCAACAGTAGCCATACGAACTAAAACTGCAGGATTTCCCTATAAACACGACAACATTTGGGAATTTCCAATTACTTGCTGTCAAGATCATCCTTTCTGTATTTTTGATACATCTCACGCATTTAGAGCAAAAATAGTTAGTCATACATCGAAAGAATACATAAAATCTTTTGAACAGTTGTTAAAATCTAATAAAAATTCTTTTATCAACATATATCAAGATCCTCAAGACCTAAAAAAATTTAATTACGAAAAAATGTTAATCCTGCTTAAAAAATATAAATTAAACACAGTTACATATCAACAATTGACGAGATTATTAAAATGACTTTTGTAAAAAAATTGGTTGTCTTTCCAACAGATCCCCTTCTCAGCTATTTAAAAAAAGGGGAAATAAAGAACAGATATTTCAATCCTGGAAATTATTTTGATGAAATACATATAATAGATCTCTCACCTAGAAAACTTACTTTAATGGAGAAGAGAAGAGCTGCGTGCCTTGCAGGAGATAAAAAGTTAGTAATACATTTCTTTAAATCAACTAGCAAACTAGACATATTTTTTATTAGAAATAAAATATTGGCAGAAGTTAAAAAAATAAATCCCTCGTGCATAAGAGCCCAAGGAATATTCCATGAATGTTATCTTGCAACATTTGTATCTAAAAAACTAAATATTTCTCTGATCATTTCTATTCACGGAAATTATACTCATCACAAATATTTAGTTATGCTAAAAGAGGATTTTTTTAGGGGATGTCTCCAGTGGTTGTTTATTTTTTTATTTTTAAAAAAAATAGTAAAACAAACTAATGAATTCATATATGTATATAAACAAGCATTTGGAACTACTGCGGCGTTTAATATAAATAAAAAACACCAACATTTAATCTATAATAAAGTTTTTTTTAAACAAATCAAAACAGAAAAAAGAAATGAAAAGTTTACATTATTGTATGTTGGCAATTTCTTTAAAGTAAAAAATCAGAAATTTCTCATAGATGTGGTGGAACCTTTGGATGTAAAATTAATATTCATAGGAAAAGGTAACAATCGTGCAAATTTGATAGAATATGTACATAAAAAGAATTTAGATAACAAAATAACATTTATAGAAGCAGTGCCCAATGAAGATTTACCTAAATACTATTCACAAGCAGATTGTTTTGTAAGTGGAACCTATATTCAAGAAATAGCCATTCCCGTCCTAGAGGCCATGAGCTGTGGTTTACCCATTATTCACAGAAAACCTTATTCTGACGAAAACAAAGACTTTTTGTTTAATTTCATGTACCTTGTAAATTTTGATGAACAATCATTCAGAGAGGCAATATTAAAATTTAAAGAAAATCCTTTACTTGTAAAAAAATATTCACAAAAAAGTTTAACCGCTATTGAAAAAGTCAATGGAGAAAAAATGGAAGAAAAAGAGAGAAAAGTTTATAAAACTCTGTTGGAGCACAAATAAGATGAATAAAACTCATCAAAAAACAGACATATTGATTCCTCTTGGAAACAAAAGAGAATTTCCAGTAACAAAGGGCATAATTACAATAAACGAGAATGAAGAAGTAAAAAAACTTCAAAAACAAAGACCTAATTGGTATGTTGTAACACAAAAAGAAGTAAGAAATATATATTTACATCAACAAAATCTAAGAACTGCTATTTTCCAAAAAGATATGACTGCTCTTGTCAAGTCAATTAATAAAAAAAGAGTAAAATTTTTAGATATTGGTTGTGGAGATGGTGTAAATTTAAAAGAGGTTAAAGATCTTAACTTAAATGTAGATATTTATGGCTGCGATTATAATGCATTAAGATTATCAAGAGCTAAAGCTTTAGTTCCAGAAGCAACTATTTTTCTTGCAGATGCAAATAAAGAAGTGATAAAAGAAAATTCTGTTGATATTTTGCTTCTCAATCATGTTTTAGAACACGTACCTGACGATGTTGGTCTTCTTAAGAAAATGTATTCATATTTGGCTCCAGGAGGATATGCACTCATAGGCATCCCTCAAGAAGGAACTGCTATTTGTAAACTTAGAAACTATGTGTTTGAACCATATATTTTGTATATTACCGACCACGTTCATTTCTATAAAGATGTGGAAATAAAGAAAAAGATTAAACAAACCAAATTTAATATAAAGAAATTTCAATATTTGAATTACCACTTCCCGCATTCTATCATTGATAGACACTTGAGAAAAAGTAAAAAGATGCACGATTTTATGGAGAGGAATGGTGCTAAACTTTGGAAACGCGGTGGCGCTGGAGCTTTATGGATAATACTTCAAAAGCCAAAAAAATAAATTTATTTTTTTCTTATTATAAATATCATTCTAAAACAAAACTTTTGTAAAAATCTATTTTTTATGAACTTTTTGTCGAATAATTTATAGAAGTCTGGAATTAAATTTCTATATCTTATTTCTAGTATTTCAAAACCGTTTTTTTCCATCAAGAATCTTATGTATTTCTTACTCCAATGAAATTGCGGAACAGAAAACATTACTCTGTCCCAAAAAGAATTAATAGAAATTTTGTTGCCAAATTCTAAAATAGAAACTCCATTTTTCTTTGTTATTCTGCTTATCTCCCCTATAACTTTAGCTATTTCCTTAACATAATATAATGTGCTGAATGAAAAAGAGATATCAAACTCATCTCTTTTAAAAGGTAAATTGCACAAATCTCCAACTACCAAGTTAATATTGTTTTTAGAATCTTCATATTCTTTTCTTGATTTTAATTTTGCAATACTTTCCTTTGACAAATCTATTCCCGAAACATTTTTATTTCTTAAAGCAAGTAAATAATTTCCGGTTCCGCAACCTAAATCAACTATTTTTTTATCATTAGAGTTATATTTGTCTATAAGTTGAAGTCTCCAAGAAACTGTCTTGGTAGAATACACTTTAGCTTGCTGAGCATAATACTCCTTCGTTTTTAATCTATACTCTTTTTTCATCAGTATAAAACTCTTTTATTTTTTTGCACACGTATTCAGCCTGTTTTTTAGTCATTGTTGGTCCAATTGGTAAAGAAAGTTCTTGTTTCCAAAGAAGTTCAGTATTCTTTAGTGAAACAGATTTTTTGGAGTATTTAGAAAATTTGTTCTGTAAATGAAGAGGATAAAATGTCCACTGAGTTTCAATTCCGTGTTTACTTAAAAATACAGATAATGAATATCTGTCATTAGTTTTAATTGGAAATATTGTGAATTGATTTCCGGATGAATTAGGCAATTCTATTTGTTTAACAGTTTTGAGTTCTTGAATATATGTTTTAGCAATCAACTGAGTTGATTCATTAATATTCTCCAGATTTCTTAATTGAAATACTGTTAAAGCTTTTTGCAATCTGTGCATTTTTGAGGGTTTTATGGATATCTTTTGCAAATTTGTTTTTGAATAAAGTTCTTTTATGTTCTCTTCTCTTTTTATTATACCTAATTTACTTAAAGGGATAAAAAATACTACAAAAAATTTTTTGAAATAGATATTTGTTAAGAAAAATACATATTTTTTGATAGCGAGCTTATTGCGGAGTTGTGGAAGGTTAAATTCTTTTTTATTAGATACTAGAATGCCTCCACCCATAGAAACAATTGTTTTGCCCATATTAAAACTAAATACGGAATAATCTCCAAAAGAACCTACAGGCAAATTTTTGTGTTTTAATCCTATTGGAACTGCCGCGTCTTCAATTAAAAATATTTTTTTGTCGACGCATAATTTTTTAATTTCATCTATTCTACAAAGCTTACCATATTGATGAACTGCAATGACTGCTTTTGTTTTGCTAGAAATGGCTTTTTTTACAGAGTCTGAACTTAAATTAAAATCTTTGCCTATATCTGCAAAAACCGGCGTTCCTCCTGCGACTAAAACGCTATGTATTACTGCTTTACATACAAAAGAGGGAATAATAACTTCGTCGCCTTTAGAGAGATCAATATCATTTAATGCTAATACTATTGCACTTGAAGCACTATCCAAAAAAACAGGGTTGTGTATGCCACAACTAGTTTTTAATAAATCTGCGAATTTAACATCTAAATTTCGCTCCAGATATATTGCACTTATTTTTAAAAAGTTCCAATATGACTTTGTAAAAATAACTTTTATTCTATTTGGAAGCGGTGGAAATAAAACCAAATTTTTATTCATTTTTTTTATAAATTCCTTCTTTTATTTTTTTTAAATTGGCCGAAGCACACCATGAAACATACTCATTAGCTAAATAATTTCTGCCTCCTGCTTTCCATTCTTCAGGATTATTAAACCTTAAGTAAATATATTGAAAATATCTGTTAAAATGTGTTTTTATCCAACTTCCCTCAAGAATTGCTTCTCCAGTCAAAATTAATATTCCTTGGGGTTTTAAAACTCTTGAAAGTTCTTTGAGAGCACGCGTTGGATGTTTAACATGGTGTAAGCTTCCATGACAATTAACAAAATCAAATGTTTCGTCTTTAAACTTGAGTTGAGTCATATCCATTTTAAGGATTTCTTTATTCAGAGGCATTATATCTGTCAGAATAACTTTTTTTGCATTTCTCCTCTTAAATTCTTTGCCGCACCAGCCATTACCTGCCCCAACATCCAACACGGTTGTTCCTTTAAAATTTAAATGTTTAATTGCTTCAAAAAATACCTTTTCATGAATTTTAGACCTATAATTCTTTTGTCCATGATATTGTGATTCCATAACTTTATCTTTTGTAGGTATACTCATAGTAAAAATCTCCCCCCCACTTCTCTTTAAATCTTTTTATATTAAAATCTTTTGTGCCTTCTTTTGGATCAGGATTGCATCCTGCAAAGTCATAATACTTAATACCTTGTAATTTGCAGTATTCAATTATTTTCCATTTTAAGTAATCATTTGCATAATAGTGTTTCTTATCTCTTGCGGCGTTAATTTCAAGCAAGTAATTTTCATTATGAATTGTAGCTATTCCTGCCACAATTTTATTGGTTTCTTTAGATTTAACTGCGAAAGCTAAGTAATATTTATTTTTTTTAACTTCTAAAAAGTATTTATATGAAGGAGTTTTGAATCCTAATTCTTTTCTTGATTCTTTGAATAAGTCATAATACTCTTTAAAATCACTCTCAGAATCTATTTTTAGAAAATCTAATCTTTTTTCTGATTTACGTATATTTTTTGAAGTATTTGAATCTAAATTTATTTCTTTACTAGGCTCTAAAATCAGCGTCCCCCATGTTCGTTTTAGTTTAAAATTATTATTTTCCAATAATTTTTTTTCCTCTTCAGACATACTTTTTCTTACTAAGATAATAGTTGTTTTCTTTTTCAATGAAGATAATACTTCCTGAGTCAAAGCATCTATATGTGTAAATTTTTCTTTATAATCCTTTAAAAAATTCACGCTATTGAGAAATCCTAAGCCTGCAGCATGCAACTCATACTCTTTGAATTTAGAAGGATTCAACAAGTGTCTGTGTTCTATCCAAGTCTTTTCTCTAAAAACGCTATTCATTTTTGGCCACCACTTTAGAAATTAGTTCTTTTATCTCTTTAAAATCTATTAATTTTAGCAAATACGCAACAACTAAATAAATTGCTCCCGAAATACACAATACAATAATTGCTTCAATATATGGATTCATAACAATTATTTTTTTTAATAAATTCACTAATAATATGAATAAAATTGATAGGAATATGCTTTTTACCAATTGCGCAAGTGGGAACTTGAATTTGAACAGTTTTCTTAAGTGTTTGGTGCTCAAAACCAGCATAAGCAAATATCCCAGCATGGTAGTTATTGCTGCCCCGAGAATTCCTAAAGGAGGTATTAGTAAAAAGTTTAAAAGTATATTAGATGATGCTCCGATTAATACATATTTTGCAACAATTTGAGGTTTTCCTGAACCTGATAAAATACTGAAATTAGTTTGAGCAATAACAAAGAACATTGCTCCAAAGACTAAAAATTTAAGAGCATTTGCTGCAGGTATGTATTCTTGTCCAAAAAAAAGACTCAGGATTAATTCTGAGTAAACAAACATTGCAAGACCTATTGGAAGTATAATTAGCAAGGAATATTTATAAATTAAAGTTATTGCTTGATTTATGTGTGAAAAGAGTTTTTTAGAGTATAACTCAGATATCATAGGCACTAAAACTAATGATAAAGAGATGCCTAGAAATAATAACAGATTAGATATTGGTACTGCTGCGTTGTAAATGCCTGTTTCTGTTGTCGATTTAAAAAAAGTTAACATTATTGTATCTGAATATTGTAAGAGAAGACCGCCTATTGAAATGAACATAACTGAAAAACCAAATTTCCAAAGATCTTTTTTTATTTTTGTTTTTTTTAAATCAGAAATTGATTTAATTTTTTTTGTATTCGGAATTACTTTATATTTTAATATCGCTGTAAAAACGAACAACATCAGTAAACTTGTTGCAACGTATGCTGTTGCCACCAAATTTAGGTTTTTTTCTACAAAATAGAATAATATTACAACGAATATTGTTAAAAATAATTGTTTAAGAAACTGATAGACTGCATAATGTGTGTGTTTTTGAAATGAAATAAAAAGGTACAATAAAAATCCTTCTACACATTGTAAAAAGAAAACTAATACAAGCAGAATAACAAAGAAGTAAACACTTTTAAAATTTAAGTATTCTGTGGAAATTGTATTCGATAGTAAAATTGTGAAGATTGCCACGAGCGATGAGAAAAAAATTGTCCACTTGAATGAATAGAATATGACAAAACGTAGAGAGCTCATTTCATTTCTGTGCAAGAATTCCGGAACAAATTTTGTTAGAGCTTGTCCTAAACCTAAGTCTCTAAACAAAAATGGAACTGAGAGCAATGCATATGCTGCATAAAATATGCCATAGTCTTGTACGGATAAGTTTCTTGCAAGAACAAATCTGAAAATATATCCTACTCCTACACCTAAAACTGAAAGTACAAATAGCGCTAAAAAACTTTGAAGCCCCCTTTTAGTATAATCTACCACGCACTAAAGTATATTTGAAATTATTTAAACGTTTTGCAATACTATTTGAGAAAAAATACTTATTTTCCATATAGAAAATAAATAGTTGACACTTTAAAAATAATTTCTTGAGAGACACATATAACGCAGCACCCATTAGAAACAAATTCAAAAATTTAGCATTTTTTGTTTCTACTACATACTAAAACAAATTTTCAGCGCAGATAAAATACGCGCTGTTTCAGAGTAAACAAAAAAGAGATATTATAAATCGTGTAATTAATCTTACCTCATTTTTTAGGCATAAAAAATTACTTTTTTTGAATCCCAAAGATGACTATTTTTCTCCTAAAAAAAGGAACAAAAAAGGATACAAAGTCTAATAAAAAATTTAGTATTCCTTTCACAAAACCGTGTTGACTATAATAATACTGAAAAGGCGTAAAATTATACATATGAAGAATTGTGCCCAAAGTATTTATTGTCCAATTATAATAATGTTTATTCCAAGAATAATACTTTCCTGCCTGATTTCTCCAAATATAAAGATTAAATTTCTTTATAAACATAGACTTGAAAGATTCAAGTAAAAAACCCAGATAATGTGCATTATCACTAGTAAGAATCAAAATAGTTCCTTTATGTGAATGCTTAGATATAAATTTCATGAACGCATCTATATTAGATAAATGTTCAATTACTTCTGACGCAATAATTACATCAAAAACATTTTTACTTTTAAAATTTTCAAAATTAGAGCAAACATAAATTATTCTTTTATGAGAATTAATCTTATTAGCAAGTGCATAATACTCTTTGTCTCCATCTATAGCAGTAATGTGCACTGCAGGGTATTTTTTAGCTAAATTATAAGATAAATTCCCATCCCCGAAACCTATTTCTAAAATAGATTTAACCTTAGGGCAGTGTTTAAGTACGTAATATTTTTCTGTTTTGAACATTTTAATTTTTGGAAATATTAACCTCGAGCAGATTATTCAAATTCACTCCCGCCCACTGTGCCTCTTCGGAAATGCTATTTATATTTATCGCTTAAATTCGCTAAAAATTATGGAAACCTTTATAAATCAAATTTCTTTCCTGTTTATTTGGACGGTCAAAGCGGCGTGGTCCTACCTGTTCCCATTTCGAACACAGAAGTCAAGCGCGCCCGCGTTTCGGAGAAGTACTGCCTTCATGGGCGGGAAGGCCGAAAAGCTGTCCTCCTTATTTTTCTAAAAAATACTTAAAAAAAATAAAAAATAGTTAATCTTAATTCTCTTGAAAGATTTCCTGATCCAATTCTTGCTGAACATCTTGACTATTGTTTAAAACAGCCTCATAATAGGCCATAGGACGAATAGTCACAATCTCGGTCTTATGAATCAAGAATTTTCCATCCTTGCTTCTAGCCACTCTAGATGTTATCACCGGCATCTGCCTTAGTTGTTCTTCTTTCTTATTGGTTAAACCCATTTATATCACCAAAAACTAAAAATTTTATTTAATTAAAATCAATAACTATAGAAAAAGCGGAAAATTTAGGAAAAAATCAGTAAACTTATGTATTCTGATAAGAAAAATGAAACAACTCCGACAATTAAACCGAAAAGTATGTCTACTTTAGTGTGCTTTTTCAAAATAACTCTCGAGAACCCTACAATGATGGATACTAAAATAATTCCAATTAAATAATAAAATTCTGGAACCATTGAATAATAAATAAGTCCAAAGAGAAGAACCCTTGCAACGTGGCCGCTGGCAAATTTTCTTTTATTAAGTTCCTCTAATTTGTGAGTAATAAAGCTTAATTTTGCATGAGACAAATGACTAAATCTTTTTTTAATCAAATGTGCATCAGGTCTTTCCTTAGTAAAAATAGTTCTCAAAATAACTATAAGTATTATTAAAACAATCAAACCTAAAATGGCCCTGAAAAAGTTAATCTGATCCAATAAGAAATAAGAAGCTAAAAGATATACAATTATTGACCCTAACAAACTAATGATGAACGCAAAAATTTTAATCATTATTTATCTTTCTGAATTTTGCAATATAAAAACCTTCTGTTCCAGTTTTGTGTGGCCAGAATCTTCTCGTGTTCTTCAAAGAAGGATCTAATTCTTCTCCGAAGACAATTGTAACCCCCTCAACACCAACAGATAAATCTGTCGACTCTAAAATAACATCCTCTCTTTCCTTAAGAATTTGATCAACAACTAACTCATTTTCTTCTGGCTCCAATGAGCAAGTACTATAAACAAGAACACCTGATTCCTTTAATACATCTAAACCTGCATGCAACAATTCTTTCTGTAATCTTGATCTTTGCTGAATATCGAGCAAAGAACGTTTAGAAAAATAATTGGGCTCAACACAAAAATTTCCAGAACAGGGTGCATCAAGTAAAATTTTATCAAACTTCAAATTAAAATCTCTAATAAATCTCGCATCCTTCTTGTAAACCAACACATTCTTTATTGAAAGACGTTCTAAATTATTAATTAAACTTCTAAGACGCTTATGATCAGTATCTAAAGCAATAACTGCACCCTTATTATTCATAAATTGGGAAATTTGAGTAGTTTTGCTTCCAGGACTAGCAGCCATATCTAAAACTAAATCTTTTTCAGAAGGATTAAGAACTTGAACAGGCACTTGACTCGCAGCCTCTTGTAAATAATAAAACCCTTGCAAATATTCAGGAGTGCTTCCTAATGAAAATTCAGACTCATAATTGTAACCTTGTTTTAGAAATGGAATCTTCTCTAAAACAATTTTTTTCTTTTTGAACCGTTTAATTAGTTCCTGCGACTGAATTTTTAAAGTATTAACCCTTAATGATTTTTTTATAACAACATCTTTTGGATTAAATGAACCCCCTAACGCAGAATACCTTTTTAAAAAATTCATACAATAAGAGAAAACAACTTAGTATAAAAATTTAGTCATAGAAGAAAAGTTTATAAAGATAGCTTTACGAAAATAGATAAAATCATAGAGGTGTAAATTAATGAAAAAAATTTTAGCAATATTAATGTTGCTTGTTTTCATGATTTCTACAGTCTCTTTTGCACTAGCAGAAGATAATGATACTGAAGAACCTGAAGACACAACTGAAATCGAAGATGAAGAAGAAATCGAAATTGAAGATGAACTAGAAACCGAAGACTTTGTTGTGATTGAAGACATAACTACTCTTGAGGATCAAGACGATACCCTAACTGCTGAAGTATATGTTGAATCAACAGAAGCAGATTATGAAGAAACATACGAAACAGAAATAGAAGGCGCTTCAGAAGAAGATTTAGCACTTATTTCAGATGATACAACAAGAGAACTAAGAGTAATGAATGAGTTCACAGGCGCAAAAGTAAGAATGCTTCAGCTGGAGAGAGCTGCAAGAGTAAACTTTGCAAAAGCAAATGCTGTAATGAACTATATAACAACAACCTACCCTGATGAAGACGTATCTACATTAAAAGAAATCATGGATAGTGTAACATCCTTAGCAGAAGAAGTAAAAGCATACGATCCTTCGCAATATGAAGCACAAACTAACATAGATCAATTCATTTCTTGGAAAAAACAAGGACAAGAATTAACTTCAGCATTCAGAGAAGAATCGAATAAAATACTTTCTGAAGAAGATAAGTTAAAGCTTAGACTAAGATTCCTAGAAATAGAAAAGAAAGCAGCAGAGATGATTGAAAAACAAATAAAACTACAATTAAAAGAACACAATGCAGAAGTAACTCAGAAAGCAATGGAAAGAATGGGTATGAATAATCAAGCACTTGTTCAAAAAATCAAAGCTGGAGAAATAGACCCTGCACAGATAAAAGCAAAGATTAGAACAGAATACAATTCTTTAAACCAGGAACAAAAAGCTGAAGTGAAAATAAAATTGCAAGAGAAAGCATTTGAAGAAAGAAAACAAAGAATTGAACTAATAAACGAAGCTAAGAAAAAAGAAATAGAACTTACCAAAGAAATAATATCAAATCAAAGAGAAAGCATAAAAGAAAGACTAAAATTCTTTGAAGAACAAAAGAGACAGCAAATAAGACAAGATGTTGTAGGAGATGCACGAAGCAGAGCAATGGCTATGTCTTTCAATGGTAATGGAAATGGACAAAGACCTGCGGGTTATAATGGATATAACTTACCAGGAAATGGAGGCAACGGACAATGAAAATATTAGGACTAATACTAATTCTGGTGTTAATTTTGGTAGTAGTTAGTGGTTGTAGCGCAGGAACAACAGATAACGAAACAGATAACGAAACATTAAACGAAACTGCAGCAATGACCGAAACGACACAAGGAATAATGGATGAAAACGACACCGTAGCATTAGGCGACGTAATCTAGAATTCCAACACTATTTTCTTTTCTTTTTTATTTAATTCTTTAAATTTACTATTTTTCTTTAATAACTCTTCAAGTTCATCCAAAGAATTAGAGGTACGAAGTTCCTTAATCTTCTTTAACAATTCGCTAAATGAACCATAATTTTGGTAAATAAAATCTCCTTTTGCTTGATTGTCAACAATTTCTTTTTCTAGTTCTAGCAATCTTTTTTCTTGAATTTCAATCAATGAAATATATTTACTCTTTTTCTCTAAAATGGTTGTTACTTTTTCTTCACCATGTCTGTCTAATGCTTCAGAAAAAGAACAGGCCAAGGATTTTCCTTGTAATGAATCCATTTTAACAGGAAACACTCTGCTTTCAACCAAATAAGGCGACGTCTGTTCGCTCAACAAATTTCTTAATGCTCTCATAATTAAAGAAGCCTCTTCAATAGTTACTTTAGCGGTTTTGCTAATTTTCACTCTAGTTAAAACCTCTTCCGCCCAAAGACCTCCCAAACCAAGACTTGCCAATGTTTTAACAAGAGATCTATCTGATTCTGATACTAAAGTAAAAAACTCTTTTTCAGATAAGACATTAAAATCTGCCTGTGAAGGAGGGAAAAAATAATCTTTCTTTGGAGCAATAAGTCTGTCTTTAAACCGTTTCCTTAAGAAAGAATCCAATATTGTATTTGGTTTTTTAACAAGAACAACATTTCCAGGTTTAAATAATTCGAAAATTAAAAGAAATTCTAATTCTTTAGAAGAAATGTCAAAAACCAAAATTCTTTCAAATCCCTGTTGATACACATCTCTAACAAACGCACCAGAAAGATGTTTTCTAAGTAGAGCACAAAATGCGGGCGGAAAATCAGGCGCATCAAAATCTTCCTTAGAAAAGGATAAAAAGCCAGGAATAACTGCTTTAAGTGTTACTTTACCAGATTTAGAATAAAATCGAAAATATATGGTGTTTTCAACCTGGTATATTTTTTCTATTTTAGCGGAAATTAAAGATTTAAACTCCTTAGAAAGAAAATGTACATCAACCGCAGATAATTCTTGAACCATAATACAAGAATGAAGTCCAATTATATAAATATTTCAATAAAACCAATAAACAAAATTTAAATATAAAACGCACTAGAAAAAAGATATGAATCCAAAACAAACAAGAACGAACAAATTAATTCAAAAAACAAACTATTATGTTTTAATTTTACTCTTACTTCTTTTTGTAACAGGATTAGCATTTCTTTTAACACCATTAATTCTGTTGGCAAATCAAATAATAGTATATTCTCTTTTAATCAGCGTCGGTTTAGTTTTTGGATTATTTATAGGATATTTTGCAAAAGACTTAGATCATTTAACAAACCATCACCATCATGCAGAAATCTGGATGGCTGTGCTTATAGCTTCACTTCTGAATTTTTTTGCAATAATAGGTGCTGTTCAGTTGGCTGCAAAGAATCTTAATCTTGCTCACCCCTCGGCCGTATACATGGCTTTGGCATTTACAGTAAGCTTTATAATCCCATACGTACTTGTGGTAAGTGAGCATCACAACAAAAAGGGGAAATCATGGCTGAAATGACCTTAAAGGAATGGACTTCTGCTTACATAAAATATAAAGACACTCTGCATAAGCGAATAGAAAAAATTGATGATAGTCTGAACAACAAAATACTTATTCTTAAAAAAGATGGTAAAAAAGAAGAGCATCTCTGTGAAGAAAATTTAGAACAAATAAACCCTGCGAATATAACTGAACAAAAGATAAGTACCTTGAATAAGAAAAAAAACGTAGATTGGCTGATAAAAAATTGGGACTCATTAAAGAATACTTCAAGCACAATAACCTTTGTCAACACAAAAAAATCTGAACATTGGGCTATATCTCCGAAGATGCACCACTTAATAACGGACAAGGAAGCATTGAAACCCGGAATAAAAACCTTGTTTGAGTCTGTTGCGGAAATGCAATAAAAAGCAATATAAGCACAAGCTTCTTTCTTAATAAAAATGCACATGGAAAGTAAAATAAGTACAGGAACCTCCTCAATGGATTGGTTGTTGGAAGGAGGATATGAAAATGGAGTCATTACAACCATATACGGCCCTCCCGGCTGCGGAAAAACTAATCTTTGTCTTATTTGTTTGACGCATAATTTTGAAAAAAAAATAATATATATTGATACAGAAGGGTCTTTTTCTGTTAGTAGAATAAAACAATTAACAGATAACTATGAAGAGATTCTAAATAATGTTATAGTTCTAACGCCGACGGATTTCGCCGAACAAAAGAAAGTATTCGATAAACTGAAAAATATTTTATCAAGCAAAATAGGCTTAATTATTGTAGACAGCATAGCTATGCTTTATAGACTTGAAATAGGAATAACCAAGGACGGACAAAAAGTAAATAGAGAACTCGGAGTACAACTAGTTCATTTAATACAAATAGCTAGGAAATTAAACATACCAGTCATACTAACAAATCAAGTATATTCTGATTTTGAAGATAAAACTAAAGTAAACATGGTCGGAGGAGACGTGCTTAGATATGCAAGTAAGTGTCTAATTGAACTTCAAAAAACTAGTAAAGGAAAAAAGGCAATACTAAGAAAACACAGATCGCTTCCGGAAGGAAAAGAAGTCTTCTTCAAAATTGTAGATGAAGGACTTGAGGAACTTGAAGAATGAACTCTGAAGAGATTGCAATTAATGTAGCAATCATTCCTCCGGAAGAAATTATTACGCTGGCTGTTGAAATAAATAAAGAATCTAATAAACAAGGCAACAAAACTAAAGACTTGAGAATGGAAGATTTTATTCCCCACATAACTCTTTTTATGGGCATAATAAAATCGAAAGATCTTACAAACGTAAGGCTTGAGCTTGAAAAATTGATTGAAACAACACGTTCTTTTAAGTTGACACTTTTGGAAATAAAAGAAAGTCAAACGCATCCTTCTGAAGAATCATATATCTCTGTTGAAAAAAATGATAATCTTCAAAAGCTTCACGATAAAATAACAAGCATACTTTCAAAACACACTCTTAATTTAGCCACACCCACTCATTTGTATGATGGAGAAAAAACAGGGATTGGAAAAAATACGAAGAATTGGCTGGAAACATACGCAAAGACTAGCACATACAAAAATTATTTTCCACATTTAACACTAAGATGTAAAAAAATAGAAACAAAAGAATTACCAAAAACGTTTATGGTTAATACAATAGGAATATTTCATGCAGGAGACGGAGCTACTTGTAGAACGCTATTAAAAGAATATAATATAAAAAAATAAAAGATTTATTTACTCATCTGAGAAGTCTTCTAAAGTATATTTGAAGTCTTCAGGTTTAATTAAACCTCTTTTCTCAGTATAAATCTTCGCCAACAATAAGAAGAATAATCCGAGACTTTTCTTTCCTTTGTTATTACAAGGAACCACTAAGTCAATATTATTAGCTTGATTGTTTGTGTCACAAAGAGCAACAACCGGAATTCCTATTTTTAACGCATCTTCTATCGCGTTTTTATCAGGCCACGCATCTGTAACAAGCATAACTTTAGCTTCAACGAAATTCTTTAATGATGGATTTGTAAGAACACCCGGAGGATATCTGCCCGCGAAAAATTTACAACCAGTTATTTCTGCAAACTTTCTTACCGCTTTCCAGCCATTTTCACGCCTACAAACAATTAAAATATCTTCAGGAACATAATTTGTAAAAAGATTTCCTGCAAGTCTAATTCTTTCGTCAATCTTTTGAACATTTAAAACAGATAAACCATCAGGTCTTGTTTTGTAAATAAATTCAGCCATATGTTTTGTTCTAAACTTTGTTCCGATGTGAATACCTGATTTTAAGTATTCGTCATTTGATACTAATAATTCTTCACTCATCTTAGTTTCCTCCAATAAAACAGTAGTAATAGAATACTACTGCGATTTCTTTTGCCTCACGCAGCATTGCTAAACACTACATCGTGTCAGCGTCGGCTATAACTCAAGGAAAGAAAGATTCGTTTTTAAATGTTATTGTTATTTCAGAGGAAAAGACTCAATAACTCTGTGAACAGGACCTAAACTAGTTAATTCAGAAGAGTACAACTTAAATGAATCTACAGAAAAGGAGGCTTTTTTTATTGAAGCATCTTTGAGTTTTTGAAGTAGCAGTTGCTTATCTTCTGTAGTTAGATTTTTTACTCTTGCAAAAGTTATGTGAGGCAAAAAAGGTCTTTCTTGACAAAAAATCTTATTTAATTCTGCCCAAAGCGAAAATAACTCTTCAGAATTATTTACTCCAACCCATAGTGCTCTTAAATCCTCTTCATTTTTAAATACATCTAAACTTAATGTGTTTAATTTAAACGAGTTAAAATTTATTTTTCTTAAATGTTCAACCAAAGAATTTATGTCTTTTACATCTCTTAAAAAAAATAAAGTTAAATGCATATTATCTGGATGAACAAATTTCAAACCGGAAATTGTAGAAAAAAAGGAATTAAATTTTTGAAAAGAATCTTTCAAATCTTTAGGAAGAGGAATAGCTACGAAGCAACGCATATTCTTATTTTAGAAAAGAAGGTATATAAATATTATTAAAAAAAAATAAAAAAGAAGATTTTACTTTTCTTCTTCGTCAGAATCTGTAAAAACATCGCTTGAATCTTCTCCGAAATTTTCGGAATCATTCTCTGCTGAATAATCAAGTTCCGCTTCTTTAGGTTGTACTTCTTTTTTAACAGGAGCTTCTTCCACATGAACTGGACCCTCTGCTTTTCCAAGAACTTCTGCAAATCCTACTTTTCTAAGAACTCTAGTTACTTTAATTCTAACTTCGTCGCCTTCTTTAACACTTGGAACGAATAAAACGAATCCATTCTTCTTTGCGACTCCGTCTCCTTTTTCGCCAACGGCTTCTATCTTTACATCCAACTCGTCTCCAACATTAACTGGTGGAGATCTCATAAAATCTTGACCATCTCTTGGTCCGTTATCAAATCTTCTCTCCATTGTATTAATTCACCTTTTATATCAGCTTTTCGGGCTTTATACTATCAGAATGGGTTTTTGTTTAAAAATTTTTACAAAAAAAGAGAAATAAAGAAAAAAATTATGCATCTTCTATCCCGCTTTCCAGGACATTAAATATGCATTCTTGATCTGGTAAGTTTGGAGAATCAACGAGTTTAGCCACTCTTGTGTTTTTCTTTCCACGTCTCAAGTAAATTCTAAATGTGCTGTTGTGTCCAACAATGTGCCCTCCTATGGCTTCAGTTGGATCTCCAAAGAAAGCATCAGGTTTAGCCATCACTTGGTTCGTAACGTAAACGCAAAGATTGTGTTTATCCGCAAGCATAGCCAACGTGTGCATGTGCTTGTTAATTTTTTGTTGACGTTCGGCAAGAGTTCCTCTTCCAACAAATTCCGCCCTGAAATGTGCTGTTAAGGAATCAACAATAACTAATTTTACTTTAAGTCCTTCTTTTATTAGATCTTCAACTTTTTCTGCAAGAATCATTTGATGATCAGAATTAAACGCACGAGCAACTTTAACATTAGATAGAACTTGCTGTTCATCCAAATCTAATCCTTTTGCAAATTGAGCAATTCTTTCAGGCCTAAATGTATTTTCTGTATCAATGTAAACAGCAACACAATCCGGATCGTCTTTTTGACAACTAACTGCCAACAAATGACCTATTTGTGTTTTCCCAGAGCCGTATTGTCCGAAACACTCTGTAATTGCACCAGTTTCAAAACCTCCATTGAGCATCGTGTCAAAATTTTGACTTCCTGTTTTTATTTTAATGACTTTTCCGCGCTTAGCCAACATATCTATTCCTGACTGAAAACCCATGTCAAGTCCATCTCTTGCTGCCTGAATCATTTTTCTGGCAACGGCTTCAGACACTCCTGCCGCATCAGTTAACTGACCTATACTACTTACAGCAATACTCAATAAATCTGCATATCCTGCAGAAGCAAGTTTTTCTGCTGTAGCCGCACCAACTCCTGGCAAATCTGTTATGCCTGTTTCTCCTTTCTTACTCATACTATCACCTGTTTAATCTTCTTCTGAGCCATCTTTTAACATCAAATATTCGTAAGCTTTGTTTAAAACTAAAACTGCTTTTGGAATATCTGATATTCTCAGACTGCTTGTTGTTTGCCAGTTACCCTCTTTGTCAAGATAACTTCTTTCAAAAGAAACTGTCTTGTAGGACGTTTGTTTCCCTTCAGAATCCTGTCCGTTGTTTTTCCAAACAGTTGCAGAAACAGATCCTGCTTTGAACTTTTGTTCAGGAGATTTTTTCCCCATAACTTCAGAAACACTGGGAGCCTTTACATTAAATCTTCCAGCTTCATCTATATTTTTTTCCATGTTTTCACCCTTTGCTTGTCGCCTTTTATTTCATGCATCAGTTTGATGCCGGGCAAAGATAGGAAAGGATACCAAGTTTATATACTTTTTATGAAAATGTCCAGTGAATATAAATTCTATATAGAAAATAACTCTTTTTATATACTAAAACAATATAAATACCAAGAACAAAACAAAATAAGGCGAAACAATATGAAAATACTTAACAAGAATTTAAGATACGGAGAGGTAACTATACAAGTCACAAGCGAAGAAGACCTTTGGTATCTTAGCCACACATTAGAGGAACTAGATCAAATTAAAGGAAGAACTGAGAGAAAAATAAAAATAGGAGAAGGAGAAAACGCTAAAACAGTAAGAAAACCTGTTTTCTTAGAATTAATATTAGAAAAAATTGAGTATGAACCAGAAAATAGCAGTTTAAGATTATTGGGAAAAATAATCTCGGGCCCTGAAGATGTATCTAATGGAAGCTATCACTCATTCAATTTAGAACAAACAGATATAATTACCATAAAAAAAGAATATTGGACAAGATTACAATTACAAAAATTAGAAGAAGCAACTGAAGAAAAACCTACGGCACTTATTGTTATGTTTGATAGAGAAAATGCAATATTTTCAACATTAAAAAAAACAGGATATCAAAAAATATCTGAAATAAAAGGAGACGTCCAAAAAAAGGCAGACCCTTCAATTAAAAAAAGCGAATTTTACAAAGAGATTTCAAAACAAATACAAGAATATACAAAAAAACACGAAATTAAAAAAATAATTCTGGCAAGTCCCGCATTTTGGAAAGAATACTTGGTAAAAGAACTTCCAGAAGAACTCAAAAAAATTGCAATACTTGCAACAATATCTGATGTAAGTGAAACATCTCTTAGCGAATTAGTAAAGTCTCCACAATTAACAAAGTCACTTGAACACGACAGAACAGCTCAAGAAATTGCTGAACTCGATAAAGTTCTAGAAGGCATACGAAAAGAAAAAGCGTTCTATGGATGGACAGATTCAAAAGAAAAAATAGAATCTGGCGCAGCAGAAACAGTAATAGTGAGTGAAACATTTCTAAAAACCAAAAAAATGTCTGGACAATATAATCAAGTTGATTCCATTCTAAGTTTAGCAGAATCAACCGGAGCAAAAATATGTATTTTGACTCAGAAAGAAACCTGCCAAAAAATAGATAGTTTGGGAGGCATTGCAGGAACCACCAGATGGATTATAAAGTGAAAAGATGATCTCTGACGAAATTAAAAAAAAAATAATAGATAAAAAAGAATTGTCCGGATTAAAACCTGATTTTCTTAACTCATTTCTAGAGAAATATTTTTTGAAAAATAAAAACGCACTCACAATCTTAGAACAAAAAAATTTCAATGAACGAAGTAAAGAGTTTAAGGAACTCAAAAAGAACATACGTAAAAAACTAAGAGAAGTTCATGGTGTGTTCAATAAAAATAAATCTACAGATAGAACAAAGACAATAAAAGAACTTAACGTTGCTTCCACTTTTGAAAAAAAAGAACACTTATTAGATTTTTTAAAAAATCATCAATCTACAAAAGAAAGAATAAATTCATATATAGAAATTTATACCCAAGTCTTTGAACAAAAGAATTTAAGAGTATTAGACCTGGGGTGCGGATTTAATCCCTTATTTTTTTTATTATTGCCCGAAAAGATATCTTGCGTTGCAATAGATATTAATTCGGAAGAATTGGATCTTCTTTCAAATATGTATTCTGCATTTAACAAAAAAATAGAAGCGCACCAATTAGATTTAACGGAAAGTTCTACATTAATCAAAGTAAGTAAATTGAGTAAAAAAACAAACATTACGTTGATGTTAAAATTGTTAGACAGCTTAGAGACAAAAAATAGAGGAACAACTACAAAATTATTAGAACAAATTCAATCTGAATTCTTGCTAATATCTTTTGCAACTAAATCTATTGGCGGAAATAAAAAAATAAATGGCTCTCGCAAATGGTTTAAACGTGCAATAAGCAAATCTCGCTTCACATTAGAGAAAGAATTTGAAACACAAAATGAAAAATATTTATTATTCAAACAAAAAAATTCTTAGGATAAAAATTACAACTGTGTACGGACTATAGAAAACTACAATCGTCCAATAGTAAAAAATCGCAACATATTTAAAGTAGTTACACATTGTATGATATAAAAAAGGGGTGTATCCCGTGGGGGGCATATAACATGATAGTAAAAGACGAATTTTTAAGTAAATTAAGACGGTATTTTTCTTTAAACTTATATGAAGTAAAGATTTGGACTGCTTTGTTGTCTAGAGGTGTTAGTACCGCGGGAGAACTTAGCGACATTGCTAATGTACCAAGAAGCAGATCATACGACGTTCTAGAATCCCTAGAAAAAAAAGGATTCGTAATAATGAAAATCGGCAAACCAATCAAATACATAGCCGTACCACCAAAAGAAGTCGTAGAAAGAGTCAAAAAAAATGTTAGACAAGAAGCAGACAGCAGCATAAAACTCCTTGACAATTTAAAAGAAACAGAAATTATTGATGAATTAAATTCATTACACACACAAGGTGTAGAACTTGTAGAACCTGCAGATTTATCTGCATCGCTAAAAGGAAGACACAACTTGTACAACCATCTTGACATGACTATAAGAAACGCAGAAAAAACAATAACTATAATGACGACATCCCAAGGATTCTTGAGGAAAGTTGAAGGATTTAAACCTATTTTTGAACAGCTCAAGAAAAGAGGCGTAAAAATAAGAATTGCTGCACCTATGACTAAAGAAACAGAAAACGCTGCAAAACAATTACAAGGCATTGCAGAAGTTAAACACACAGCCGCAAGCGCAAGATTTACAGTAGTCGATGGAAAAGAAATAGTATTTATGATAATGGACGATCAAGAAGTTCATCCTACCTACGACATAGGAATCTGGATAAATACGCCTTTCTTTTCTTCGGCAATAGAAAATTTATTCGAAATTGCATGGAAAAGCATGAAAGAATTAAAGGTTAAAACAAAATAAACCTTTTATTTTTCTTTATTTATTTTTATTCTCCAAAAGCCTTAAATAATAGAATATCCTCAGAAGTACAATGCCAACAAAAGAAGAAATAGCCCTGGAACTGAGCAACTTAGAACGAAAAGTCCTTCCGGCAGTTTTAAAATCAAATTCTATTCCAGAATTAATACGAGAAACTGGTTTAATAGAAATAGAAGTGTTACGCGCATTACAATGGTTAGCAAATAAAGAATTGATTGCTCTTGAAAAAAAAGAAGAAGAGATTTACAAAATAGATTCAAATGGTAAACTTTATTTGAAAAGAGGTTTGCCTGAAAAAAGATTTTTACAAGAAATAGAACCTAAAGAAAAAAAAATATCTGAGTTCAAACAAGTTGATAAAGATGAATTAAATGTTTGTGTGGGTCTTCTTAAAAGAAATAATTATATCAACGTAAAAAAAGAACAGGAACTAACTTTTTCGATAACAAAAGAAGGACAAGAAAAAATAAAAAAAGGATTCGTGGAAGAAGCACTTCTAAACAAACTTCCTCTTAGCAGCAGTAGTTTAACTACAGAAGATAAAAAGATATTTGAAGAACTTCTAAAAAGAAAAAATATAATCTTAAAGGACAAAAAAACAGAGTTCTTTGCAAAATTAACAGTCCTTGGAAAAGAACTTCTTAAAGATAAAAAACTATTAGAAACAAAAGTTGCAGACAAACTTACTCCTGAAATGATAAGAACTGGATCTTGGAAAGAAACTCAATTAAAAACATTTGATATAACTAGCAAAGTACCGAGAATAAATAAAGGAAAGAAACATTTTGTGAATGAAGCAATAGAATACATAAGAAACATTTGGTTAGAACTTGGTTTTGAAGAAATGGAAGGAAATCAAGTGCAAAGCGCGTTCTGGGATTTGGATGCATTATTCGTTCCACAAGATCATCCGGCAAGAGAATTGCAAGACACATTTTATTTAGAACACAATTCAAAAGTAGATTCGAAAATATTACAAAAAGTTAAAAAAGTACATGAAACGGGAGGAGATACTGGTTCGAAAGGCTGGCAAGCACCTTACTCAGAAAAAATAGCACAAGAAACATTACTAAGAACGCACACAACTGTTGTAAGTGCACACACATTAAATAAATTGAAAAAAGAAGACTTGCCAAAAAAATATTTCATTGTTGGTAAGGTTTTTAGAAATGAAGTTCTAGATTGGAAACATTTATTTGAATTTCATCAAGTGGATGGAATAGTTATCGACCCAGACGTAAATTTAGTTAAGCTAAAAGGATACTTAAAAGAATTCTTTACTAAAATGGGCTTCACAGATGTTAGAATAAGACCTGCTCATTTTCCATACACAGAACCAAGTGCAGAAATAGAAGCATATAATCCTGTAAAAAAACAATGGGTAGAAATGGGCGGTTGTGGAATATTTAGACCAGAAGTAACAAAAACGCTTTTAGGTTTTGAGTGTCCTGTTTTAGCCTGGGGTCTTGGAATGGAAAGAATAATATCAAATTACTACAAAATTAATGATCTGAGAGAAATATACAAAAACGATTTAGAACAATTAAAAACAATGAAGACATTCATTAAATGAGGATAAAATGAAAAACAAATATCAAAAAATGAAAATTCCGAAAGTGAAAAGACAACTACAAATAGTTGTTCTTGGTTCTAGTAAAGCCATAACGACCCCTGAAGCATATAATCTTGCCTTTGAAGTTGGAGAGGAAATAGCAAAAAGAAAAGCTCTAACCTTAACCGGAGGTGGTTTGGGAGTTATGGAGGCGGCATTAAAAGGAGCTAAAAAGCACAAAGGAAAAACACTTGCAATAATTCCTTGGGAAAATCTTAACAAAGTAAATGATTATGCTGATGTTGTTGTAGCAACAGGAATTGGCTGGTCCAGAAACAGCATAAACCTAAACAGTTGCGATGGTGCAATAATTGTAGGTGGCGGTGCAGGAACATTAAATGAAGCAACTTATGCATATATGATGAACAAACCGCTAGTTGCATTAACGCCCAGCGGAGGCATAGCAAAAGAATTAACAAACAAATATTTTGACGTAAGAAAAACTGAGTTCATATATGGTGCAAATACTGCAAAAGAAGCAGTAGACTTAATATTAAAATTGATTAAAAAACACTCAAAAAACAAAAATGTGACAACACCTTTAGACGACGATTTACAAGATACAGAAGAGAGTAAAAACTCAAAAATAAAATTAACAAAAAAAATGAAATAAAATGCCAACAATAACTCTAAACAAAAATAGAATACTGGATTTATTAGGAAAAAAAATACCAGATGAAGTCTTGAAAGACAGAATTAGTTATTTAGGTACAGATTTAGAAGAAATTACCAAAGAAAATATTGTTGTGGAAATATTTCCTAATAGGCCAGATCTTCTTTCGGAGGAGGGATTTGCAAGAGCCCTCAAAACATTTATGGGTTTTGATTCAGGCTTAAAGAAATATAGTGCAAAAAAATCATCCTATCAAGTCGTTGTACAAAAAGATGTTAAAGAAATAAGGCCTTATACTGCTTGCGTTGTTGTAAAAAATCTTAAGCTTAACGAAGAAAAATTATTGAATATAATTGCAATTCAAGAAAAACTACATGTAACTTATGGACGAAACAGAAAAAGATGTGCAATAGGTGTGTATCCTTTAACTAAAATAAGTTTTCCTATCACATATACTGCGCTAAAGCCTGAAGAAATTAAATTCGTGCCTTTAGGAGAAAATAAAAGTTTTACGGGAACTCAGATATTAAAACAACATAAAACAGGAAAAGAATATGGCTATTTGCTCGAGAATAAACCAAAATTTCCTGTATTTATTGATTCAAAAAATCAAATATTAAGTATGCCTCCAATTATCAATTCTGAACAAACAGGAAAAGTTGACGTAAAAACAAAAGAAGTGTTTATAGAATGTTCTGGATTTAATTTTAACGTAGTTTCTAAAGCAATTAATATGCTTTCCACAGCATTTGCAGACATGGGTGGAGAGCTTTTTGAAGTAAAAGTAAAATATGACTCAAAAACAGAGATAACTCCGTCTTTTGTTCCTGAACAAATGTATCTTGAGCAAGATTATGTTTCTAAGTACTTAGGAACACATCTTAAATCTACTGAAATAATTAAATTACTTAAAAAAATGGGTTTTGATGCAGAAGGAAATACAAAAATAAACGTAAGCATTCCATCTTATAGAACTGATGTTCTACACCCAATTGATTTAGTTGAAGACATAGTTATAGCTTATGGTTTTGAAAACATTAAAGAAGATCCTCAGAGACCTTCAACAACAGGAAAAGAACTATTTATAGAAAAATTAAAAAGAAAAATAAGAGAAATATTAATAGGAACCCAATATATTGAGATATTCAATTTTTCTTTAATAAATTCAGAAGAACAAAAACAGCTAAAATTAAAGAATGTTGTTAAAATAAAAAATTCTTTATCTTCAGAATACGATTCATTAAGAAAAAGCTTAATACCTTCTGTATTAAGAACATACAAAAGCAACAAGCATTATGAGTACCCTCAATTCTTTTTTGAAATAGGAACAATATTTATGAAAAATGAAAAAAAAGACACGTTGGTTGAAGAACAAAACTCTTTATGTATTTCTGCTTGTGGAGAAAATGTATCCTTTACAACAATCAAACAAGAATTAGATTCTTTACTAAACAGCTTTAATGTTGAATATTCACTTATTAGAGTTAAAGAAGAAATTTATATTGAGGGTAGATCAGCTAAAATAATTGTTAATAAAGAAGAAATAGGTTGTGTTGGAGAGATTCATCCTAACGTATTAAATCACTTTGAAATAGATTTTCCTATTTCAATTTTAGAGATAGATGTTGATAAATTGTCGAGAATAATTCAAGAAAAAATTTTAGAGTTGTAGTTATTAAATATCATCTTTACTCTCACCCCTCTGTTTCCTTTAGAACTAAAATTAATAATAAACTTGAGTTGTTGAGTCACTTAATTTAATGGATATATAAAATTTTTTTGTTATTTTTTAATTTAAAAAATGAGATCTGTTTGTTATTTAATATATCAAACAAACATATTTTTTCTGCAAATATAAATAAAATTGATTGTCATCATTTTTGTTTTATTATTTTATTTATTATATTTAATTATATTATATAAAAAATATTTATTATAATTATTACTTTAATATGTTTAATTTTATTATTAATTTTAATTTATTTAATTTTATTATTAATTTTAATTTATTTAGTTTTAATATAATTAAGTTTATTATTGTTTTATTTTTAAAAAACATTTAGTTTCTATATGGAAGTTATATTATATATTTATTATATAATAATAATAATAATAATAATAATAATAATAAACGATTTAGAAGAGAATAAGAACAAACTGAGAAACTTTGTGCTTATGTCAATCTTGTTAAAACAGTAAAAAAGTATTAAAAAATACAAAAGGATACAAAAACTGTCTAAAAATAACTCAAAAAACACCAGAACTTTTTCAAAATATAAAAACTCCATAAGAAACACAGGGGTAGGGGTGCTAGTTTTAAATACAATATTTTAAATAACATAGGTTCCAGAAGAAGAATATTTATATAACCTATATTTCTCTTGGAAGTATGGTTCAGAACAACTTAAATTTATTCTTCGAGAAATTTCTAAAAAAAGACACAATCTTCGACAATAAAAAAGTATTACAATCTTCATATATACCTGGAGAAATAAGTCACAGAGATGAACAAATAGCACAAATAGCACAGATCTTGGCGCCAGCACTAAAATTAGAAAAACCCTCAAATTTGTTTGTTTATGGTAAAACAGGAACAGGAAAAACCTTGGTTTCCAGATATGTTGCAGAACAAATGGAAAATATTTCAAAAGAAAAAGGACTGCCTTTACAAATATTTTATCTAAATTGTAAATTAAAAAAAATAGCAGACACAGAATACAGACTAATTGCTGAATTAGCAAGATTTTTTGGAAAAGCAGTTCCTCCTACAGGATTACCAACAGATGAAGTATATAACATCTTTTTTCAAGCACTTGATGCTGAAGAAAAAATAATAATCTTAATTTTAGATGAAATAGATCAATTAATAAAAAAAGCAGGCGATGAAATAATTTATAATTTAACAAGAATAAATTCCGAACTAAAAAAATCACAATTATCAATAATAGGAATATCTAATGATTTAATGTTTGCAAACAACTTAGATCCGAGAGTTAAATCTTCTTTATCAGAAGAAGAAATTGTTTTTCCACCATATAATGCAATGCAAATTCAAGACATTCTAAAAAAAAGAGCGGCTAAAGCATTCAAACAAGACATAATAGAAGATGGAGTTCTTCAGAAATGTGCAGCATACGCCGCAAGAGAACACGGGGATGCCAGGAGGGCTTTAGAATTGTTAAGAGTTGCAGGAGAATTAGCGGAAAGAAAAAATCAAGATCAAGTAAAAATAGAAAACATAGATGAAGCAGAAGATAAAATAGAGCGCGATAGATTAGTAGATATGGTAAAAACGCATCCCAAACAATTTCAAGCAACACTATATCCAATACTCATATTAAGTCAAAATAAAAAATCTGAAATTTTAACAGGAGATATTTACGAATTATACAAAAACATTTGTAACAAAACAGGTTTAAGACCTTTAACCCAAAGAAGAGTTTCGGATATTATAGCCGAACTTGACATGTTAGGAATAATAAATACAAAAGTAATAAGTAAAGGAAGATTCGGAAGAACAAGAGAAATAAGTATTTCTTTACCTGCAGTAATTGAGAGAAAAATAATGCAAATATTAGAAGAAGAACTAGAAATAAAAGAAGGAAAGTAAGATGACTTCTTCACAAACACTATCAAAACTAATAGAAAAAGGAGTATTAATAAGCCCGGAAATACTTGATAAAGAAATAGATGAACTTCTTTTAAATTCTTTAGTTGAAGAATATGGAGAAACTCTAGATTTTTTAGATGAAAAAGTACTTAGAGACTTCGAAGAAAAACAAAAAAGTAAAGATGAGCATAAAATAAAAATAATAAAATCATATGATAAGCCTCCGAAGAAAAGGACTTTTCAAGATTTTGTTTCGGTATTTAATTTAAGATTTAAAAATATAACCCAGATGCTTAAATATAGACAAGATTTGCAAGGAATAACTTCAATTTCTCGTCTTGTAAACAAAAACAATAATGAACGGGTAACAATAATAGGAATGATTCAAGATAAATCACTAACAAAAAACAATTCTTTGATAATTAAATTGGAAGATCTAACTGGAACAATAACTGCAATAGTGAAAGAAACAGAAAAAAACAAAGAACTATATCAAACATCTAATGACCTTGTGTTGGATGAAGTTATAGGTGTTGTTGGAGTAATAATAAATAAAGCACTATTTATAGAAAAAATTGTTTTTCCGGATATTCCATTAAGTAAAGAATTAAAAAAACAAAAAGAAGAAGAATATGTTGTGTTGTTAGGAGACACTCACTTCGGTTCTAAACATTTTATGAAAGAAGAATTTACAAAATTTATTCATTGGATTAACGGAGAGTTAGGTAACGAAGAACAACGAACAATTGCGCAAAAAACTAAATACTTGATACTAACAGGAGATATTGTTGAAGGTGTGGGAATATATCCTGGACAAGAAGCAGATCTAGAAATACTTGATATAAAAGAACAGTATCAAGAAGCCGCAAATTGGTTAAAAAAAATTCCTCAAACAATAAAATTGGTTGTTATGTCAGGAAATCACGACGCAGGAAGACTATCCGAACCTCAAGAAAGACCATTCAAAGATATGGCTGAGGCAATATGGGCAATGCCAAACATAACAATAGTATCAAATCCGGCACAAGTTAATGTGGGTGCTAAAGATGACTTTCCAGGATTTGACTTTTTATTATATCATGGAGGCTCTTTAATTTATTATTCTGAAAATGTTCCTTCAATAAGAGAGGCAGGAGGACAAAAAAGATCAGATTTAATAATGAAATTTTTGTTACAAAGAAGACATTTAGCACCAACACACAAATCCACATTGTATCTTCCTGATTCCGAAGAGGACTTTCTTTTAATAGATGCCGTTCCTGATTTCTTTATAACAGGACACATTCATAGATCTAGCGTTTCGAGTTATAGAAATGTTACTTTAGTAAATGCGTCATGTTGGACTGAAACAACTGACGATCAAATTAAAAGAGGTTTAGAACCTCTTCCTGCAAGAATACCAATTATAAACTTAAAAACCAGAGATGTTAAAATAATGAATTTCCTTACAAAAAAATCAAAAGAAAAAGAAGAAGAAATCAACAAAGAAGTTAAAGAACTTAAAAAAATGACATAAAATGATTGCATCTAAACAAGTACAAGAATATTTTGAAGAACTTAAAAAAGAAGCTCTAAAAGAATATAAACTAGCCTCAGAAGCAAAAAAGAAAGGATACGATCCTGAAGATTTTGTTGAAGTAAAGTTAGCTGAAAATTTAGCAGAAAGGGTAATAGGATTAATATCTGCTGTAGCTCCTCAGTTGTCTGAATCAGGAGCAATAAAAAGAATAATTGAACTTGAAGAAATATACTCTCCGTTAGATTGGAGAGTCGCATTAAAAATAGCCTTAGAAATTGCTCAAGAAAAATTTTGCACTTTTAAAAATAAAACCGAAGCAATGGAAGTAGGAATAAGAACAGGATTTGCCTATGTGACTTTAGGAGTTGTATCTGCGCCTTTAGAAGGGTTTACCACGCTAGAAATAAAAGATAGATTAGATGGAAAAGGAAAATACTTTTGTATTAATTTCTCAGGACCAATTAGAGCTGCAGGAGGAACTGCTGCTGCAGTATCAGTTATAATTGCAGATTATGTGCGAAAACAATTAGGATATCAAGAATATGATCCTACAGAAAAAGAAGTGCAAAGATGTCATGCAGAATTAGAAGATTATCACGAATATGTTACCAATTTACAATATTTTCCTTCTAAGGCAGAAACAGAATTTTTATTAAGACATTTACCGGTTGAAATATCTGGAGATCCTTCAGAAAAATTTAATATTTCTAGTGCCTTATTAAGAGATTTACCAAGAGTTCCAACAAATAAATTGAGAAGCGGGTATTGTTTAATACACAGTTCTTGTATTCCTTTGAAAGGACCAAAACTCTGGGCCAAAATACGAACGTGGGGTCCTGAGATGGATATGAAACATTGGGCGTTCATGGAAGAATTTCTTAAAATTCAAACAAAAATGAAATCTAAATCAACTAAAAAAGAAGTGACAGGAAAGTTAGCTCCTGACTTTACATACATAACTGATTTAGTCGGAGGAAGACCAGTTCTTGGTCACCCATTAAGATCGGGCGGTTTAAGATTAAGATATGGTAGATCTAGAACATCAGGATTCTCAGCACAATCAGTGCATCCTGCGACAATGATTCTATCTAATAATTTTATTGCAACAGGAACCCAACTAAAAGTAGAAAGACCAGGTAAAGCTGCAGCATATTCTTGTTGTGATACAATTGATGGTCCAATTATAAAACTAAAAAATGGAGATGTTGTGTACGTTGATAATGAAATTGATGCTAAAAAATATAAAGATGATGTGCAGGAAATAATTTATTTTGGAGATGTTTTAATTAATTATGGAGACTTTTATGATAGAGCTCACAAATTAGTGCCTGCTGGATATTGTCAAGAAATATGGATACAAGAATTGGAAGAAGCAGCAATAAATCTTTTTTGGACAATAGATCCTGAAAAAATATCAGATTTAGTATCAATAGATCCTGAAAAAATTACAACACTTCTTAAGAATCCTCTAAAAACGAAAATAAGTTTTACTGCGGCATTAGAAATATCAAAGATGTTAAACATTTCATTACATCCTTCTCATCTCTATTATTGGAATACAATAAATGTTGCAGATTTAAAAGAACTTCGTGTCTGGATAAAAACAGGAAAAATAGAAGACAACAAAATTATTCTTAATTTAAAAGAAAAACAAAAAAGATTTTTAGAATTAATAGGTGTGCCACACAAGCAAATTAATAATGAATTTGTAGTCATTGAGAATGAACATGCAGAAGCACTCAATTATGTTTTTCAATTGAAAAAAGATGATTCTTTATTTGAACAAATGTTATCTAAACACGAAAAACCTTCTGATGTTTTGACTGAATTGTCAGGAGTAGAAATAAGAGACAAGTCAGGAACTTTTATTGGAGCAAGAATGGGTAGACCTGAAAAAGCAAAGATGAGAAAATTGACTGGAAGCCCTCATGCATTATTTCCTGTTGGTGAAGAAGGAGGAAGATTAAGAAGTTTTCAATCTGCAATGGATGTCAAAAGAATAACTGCGGAAATACAGCTCTTTAAATGTAAAAAATGTTCAAATATAACTCCATTTAAAATCTGTGAAAAATGCGATTCAAAAACAGATTTAGTTAAATATTGTCCACAATGTGGAGAGTCCACAACTTGCGAACATGAAGTTCCAAAATATAAAAAAACAGAAATAAAAATAGTTGAAATAATTGAAAATTTAAAAAGAAAATTAAACACAAAAATTTTACCAGATTTAATTAAAGGCGTACGAGGTACAGCCAATAAAGAACACATGTCTGAACACTTGATGAAAGGAATATTGCGTGCAAAACACAATCTTTCCGTAAATAAAGACGGAACAATAAGATATGATTGTTCAGAGGTGTCTTTAACTCATTTCAAGCCGAAAGAAATAAACGTGCCTGTCAAAAAATTAATTGAATTAGGATACAAAAAAGACATTTATGGGTTTCCTCTGGAAAAAGATGATCAAATTTTGGAGCTAAAAGTTCAAGATATAGTTTTGCCTTGTTCAACAGTTTCTCCGGATGAAGCCTCAGATGAAGTTTTATTTAGAACCGCAAATTTTATTGACGAAGAACTAGAAAAATTATATGGTTTGAAACCATTTTATAATTTAAAATCTAAAGAAGATTTGGTCGGACACCTGACAATAGGGTTAGCGCCTCACACATCTGCAGGAATAGTAACAAGAATAGTTGGTTTTTCTAAAACACAAGCATTTTTCGCACATCCTTATATTCATGCTGCAATGAGAAGAGATTGTGATGGAGATGAATCTTGCATTTTATTATTAATGGATGCCTATTTAAATTTTTCAAAACAATATCTTCCAAGTTCTAGAGGTAGTACCATGGATGCCCCTTTAGTATTAACTTCGGTAGTTTTGCCTGCAGAAGTTGATGATATGGTGTTCAACGTTGATTTGGCTTACAAGTATCCTTTGGCGTTATATCGTGCTGCAGATCAATACAAAATGCCCTATGATGTAAAGATGAAAAGAATAGGAAACGTAATTGGAACTGAAGCACAATATGAAAATTTTGGATTTACTCACGATACTACAAATATAAATGCAGGAGTTTTATGTTCTTCTTACAAACTTTTGCCTAGCATGGGGGATAAAGTTCAAGCACAAATGGATATAGCTGTAAAATTGCGAGCGGTTGATCAATCTGATGTTGCAAGATTGATAATTGAAAAGCATTTTATAAGAGACACTAAAGGAAATCTAAGAAAGTTCTCAACACAAGAATTCAGATGTGTTCACTGTAATGAAAAATATAGACGTCCTCCGTTGATGGGAAAATGTAATCAGTGCGGGGGTAAAATTATTTTTACAATAAGTGAGGGAAGTATAGTAAAGTATATGGAATACAGCATGATGCTTGCAGAAAAATATCATGTCAGTTCATACATAAAACAAACTTTAGAATTAACTCAGAGAAGAATTGAAGGCGTCTTTGGAAGAGATAAAGAAGTACAAACAGGACTATCAAGTTTTATGGAAGAACAGGAATCTTAAGGTCATTTTAAACAAAGTATTAGATCTTTGAATAATTATATTTTAGAATAAAAACTATGTCTTGCACCACAAACTTGGCATTTAATATAGTAAACATCGCCTTCTTTAACCATTTTAGTATCAGGTTTGCCGCACTCTTTACAAAATACAAATTCTTCAGCATAAGCCTTGATTTTTTCATTTATTTTACTTGCAGGAATTTTAGATCCAAAAAGAACTGCTTGTTTTCTTGATTCTCCAGGAGTTGCCAATTCTCTTTGAACAAACTTCAAAAGGTGCTGAGGTTTTCTTCCAAGAACATCTGCAATTTGATTAAAATTGCTAATTATTGTTTTATTTCCTTCAATTTGTCCTCTAACGTTAGGAATCTCAAATCTTTCTGTTCCTTTAACTGGCTCAGGAAGTTTTTCTCTTGCAGATTTGAGCATGTCTTCATAATTCATAATAAAAAAGAATTTGTTTCTTTTTATAACTCTTTGGGTAGACTTACGAAATATTTAAATAATTGTGTTACGTCAATAAATGTAAAATGGAATATTCCACTAGTTTGCATTATATGAATTGTAATTCATCCTTCAATCTAGTGCTGAGAATATTTGAAGACAAGATTAAACCTTGGGTGTTATAAGTCCACTTTTCGAAACCCGGATTTGTAACGCACAAGAAAAATTCTATAAGTTATTAATTCGGGAATAGATTGTAGATTGTAATGCCTCTGGAAAAATAAACACGAAGAACCCGGAGGTGGTGAAAATGGGCGCATGTGTTTTGTGTGAGCAGCAGATAACAAATCCTATCTGCCCAGAACGCCTAGAGTCTCAAATGAAGACCTGGCTAGTTGAAACGAGACCAGAATTAATAGAATTGCTGGAAGAAGAGTCCAAGGTATTTATGCCCTGTAATGACTCAGACGACGTATGTATCATTACTAGAGCAAGAATGAATGTCTGCATCTATTGCTACACAGAACACATCTTTAATTGGCTGAGATCCCTAAAAGTGGACAAAATCGTTATGCAAGAATTTATGCAATATTTTGATTTCGATCTAGGAAGAAAAGGATATTATGAACATGCCGAAACACTAGGATTTGTGCTTTAAACAAAATTTTTTATTTTTTTATTTTTACGTTTTTATAATGTCCGTTTTTTTTGCTTATGTGCTTTAATTCTTGTAAATTTACTAATTTCAGACTGTTTGCTATTTTTTTCTCTAACTTTCCATCTCCACAGGAAACAAAGGGGTGTGTTTTGTATACTGGTACATTCTTTTGATGAATTTTTACGTCGATAAGCCTCAAATTTAAGAAGTTCCATAGGAAACAAAGGAGGTATAACTCCTCAAATGAGGGGATTTGAAACATTCTATTTAAAGATAAAAGCATTTATAAATGAGCGCTCACATCCTTTATAAATGCCTTTAAGTAGGTTAGGGGGTTAGAGAAAATGGCAAAACAAACAGAGCCCAAAAAAACAAAAGAAGAATTTGATCCACATCAAAACATAACTGTGGTCAATATAGTTGTTTCTGCAAGTCTGGGGCAGGATATTCCTTTGGAAAAAATGGCCGCAACATTAAGCAACACAGAATATAATCCAGAACAGTTTCCTGGTTTAGTAATAAGAATAAAAGATCCTAAAACATCTGCTTTAATATTCAGCTCAGGAAATATAGTTTGTACTGGTGCAAGAAGTCTTGAAAAAGTAGATGAAAGTATAAAGAAAATAATAGAAAGCCTAGAAAAGATAGGTATTAAAATTAAAATTAAGCCAAAAATCAATGTGCAAAACATAGTTGCAAGTGGAAGTATAGGTATGGACCTAAATCTTAATACTTTAGCAATGAAACTTGATAACACAGAATATGAACCAGAACAGTTTCCGGGTTTAGTTTACAAATTGATGGAAGCGAAAGCAACTTTCTTACTATTTAGCAACGGAAAAATAGTATGTACAGGAACAAAATCTGAAGAAATGGTGCACAAGGCCGTAGATATGTTGTTAGTTAACTTGAAAAAGTTAAAAAAATAAACAACATTCTTTTTTATTTATTTAATACCTAAACTAATTTATTTTTCAAGATGAAAAAATGGATGCACAAGAACAAATAAACAAATATCAAGAATTCCTCGAGGTTACACATCATAAAGATCTTTTAAGAAAAGCTTCGAAAGGAGAGGAATCTCTAATAATAGAATTTCCTGAATTGGCAAAATTTGATCTTTCTCTTGCTGAAGATTTATTAGAAAATCCAGAAGATTCTATAAAAGCTGCAGAGTATGCAATTTCTAGATTTGATTTAGGTGTTGAAGATGTAAGAATAAAAGTCAGATTTAGAGAGCTTCCAGAATCTTCAAAAATTTTAGTTAGCGAGATAAGAAGTAAAAATATTGACAAATTTTTTCAATTCGTAGGAATAGTAAGACAGAAAAGCGATGTACGTCCTCAAGTAACAAGTGCGAAATTTGAATGTCCTAGTTGTGGAAATCAAATGGCGATATTGCAAGTTGACACAAAATTTAAAGAACCATCTTCTTGTAGTTGTGGAAGAAAAGGAAAATTTAATCTTGTTAGTAAAGAACTTGTAGATGCACAAAAAATAGTTTTAGAAGAAGCTCCGGAAGATTTAGATGGCGGAGAACAGCCAAAAAGAATTAACATCTTTCTAAAAAATGATTTAGTAAGTCCGATGTCTGACAAAAAAACAAATCCCGGAAGTAAAATTATTGTTGTAGGAACCCTAAAAGAAATTCCAATCATTTTAGCGACTGGCGGAAAATCAACAAGATTTGATTTAATGATAGAAGCAAACCACGTTGAACCGGTTCAAGAAGAATTCACGTCGTTGACAATTTCTCCCGAACAAAAAGCAGAAATTTTACAATTATCAAAAGATCCATTAGTTTATGAAAAAATAATTGAATCTATTGCTCCGACAATTTATGGTCACGATAGAATTAAAGAAGCGCTTGTTTTGCAATTATTTGGCGGATGTAGAAAAAAACAAGATGATGGCGTACAAAGAAGAGGAGATATTCATATTTTACTTGTCGGAGATCCCGGATCAGGAAAATCCCAATTACTAAAGAGGATGTCTATAGTTGCACCTAAGTCAAGATTCGTTTCTGGAAAAGGAGCATCAGGTGCAGGATTAACAGCATCAGTTGTAAAAGACGAATTCTTGAAAGGATGGGCATTAGAAGCCGGAGCTTTAGTTTTAGCAAATAAAGGCCTTGTATGTATTGATGAGTTAGATAAGATGTCAAAAGAAGATACTTCTGCGATGCACGAAGCTTTAGAACAGCAGACTGTAACAATAAGTAAAGCAAATATTCAAGCAACATTGAGATCAGAAACAACAGTTCTTGCGGCAGCCAATCCAAAATTCGGAAGATTTGATCCGTATGAAATTCTTGCAAAACAAATAGAACTTCCATCCACTCTTATTAACAGATTTGATTTAATATTTCCAGTTAAAGATTTGCCTAATTTAGAAAAAGACGAAAGATTGGCATCATTCATATTAAAATTACATAAGGAAGCAGAAATTCCAAAACAAAAAGTAGACACAGACATGATTAAAAGATATGTTGCATATGCAAAACAAGTTTCCTTTCCAAGACTCACAGAACCAGCATTAAATGAAATAAAAAATTATTTTGTTAGTATGAGAAATTCAGGAAATTCTGAGGAGAAAGTTCAAAGCATACCTATAAGCGCTAGACAATTAGAGGGATTGGTGAGACTTGCAGAAGCGTCAGCGAGAACAAGATTATCTTCAACAGTTACAAAAAAAGATTCTCAACGTGCAATAGATTTGTTACATCATTGTTTAACTTTAATTGGATTAGATACAGAAACAGGCAAATTTGATATTGACAGAATAACAACAGGGATAACTGCATCATCTAGAGGAAATATAGGCTTAATAAAAGAGATAATTTCTGAATTAGAAAAAGCCATAGGCAAAGTTATTCCAATTGATGATATTATACGAGAAGCTGAAATAAAAGACATTTCTGCAGACAAAACTCAAGAAGTAATTGAAAAATTAAAACGATCTGGAGATTTGTTTAGCCCGCGACATGGTTTCATAAGTAAAATTTAATTTGTTTGTTGTACATCTTTATTTTAAAGAATTCTTAAGAATTAAGACTTTTCATAATATTCTTTGTCAAACAGTTCTTTAAGTTTTTTTGCTTTAATTTCTCCAATTAAATCAACTTCTTTTAATTCCTCTTCAGAAGAATTGACAAGTTTTTTTATTGATCCAAATTTTTTTAATAAAGGTTTTGCAAGTTTGCTTCCAATACCTGGAAAACTAGAAACAACATACTCTAAAAGCTCATTGTCAGAGAAAGGTTTAACTGAATGCATTTGATAATCTGGTTTTTCAGATTTTTGTTCTCGTTCTGCAATCAATTTTAATAATGCCGCAGTATCTTTAGGATTTTTTGTATACAAAACAGGAATTCTAAGATTAATAATTAATGCGGCAATCATGCCTCTAATTGCATTAGGATGAATTCTTCTTTGAGCATAAATATCTTCATCTCCTTCTATAATTATTAGAGGCTGATAATATTTTTTTAACTCTCTTGCTTGAGACAATAATCTTCCATCAATTATTGAGTCAACAAAATCTTTAACAGTTTTGAATTCAACAACTACGTGTTCGCTTAATTGATAATCTCCTATTTCAAGACTAACCAAATCTAATTTGACATTCATATTAAGAAGTTCTTTCATAACAAAAGATCCTTTTTCTCTATAATCAACTTTTATGATACAATTTTCCTCTTTTGTCGGAATCTCAGAATAATCATTCAAAGTAATTTGTTTTTTTGTATTTTTTGATTCATAATTCTTTTTAATATCTTTTAAAACCGAATACATTCTTTTTTCTTTGTGATGCGCAGCCCACCTATAACCTTCATCTCGCGTGTTTTTTGTAAGTAAAGTTATGACTCTTCCTTTTTTTTGTCTGCCAGTTCTTCCTCGTCTTTGAACTGTACGAATAGCGGAAGGAACCGGCTCATAAAAAATAACTAAATCAACTTCAGGAATATCCAAACCTTCTTCTCCAACAGATGTTGCAATTAAACAAGAAAATTTTTCGTTCTCGAAATCTTCTATCATTTGTTTCTGCTCTTTCTGAGATAATCCTGTGTCTTTTTTCTTAGATTGTCCAACAAAGAGTTCGGATGAAATTTCTATTTCTCCAAGAATCTTTTTTATTTTTTTTGCACTGTCTCTAAATTGTGTAAAAATAATAATCTTAGATTTAGTATTAAAGTCCACCTCAGATTTTAATAATTCTTTCAAGTATTCTATTTTAGGATGAGTTATATTTTCTTCGTTCAACTTTCTTGATAAAACTAATGCCGATCTAAAATTTATATCTCTAACTAAATTCTTAACAGCTTTAACATTGCTTGACAATGCTTGTTTTTCTAATTGCTCAAAATACTCACTCAATGCATGAATTCCTTGTGTTTCAACTAATTCTAATGCGTGCTGAACTTTAAGAGCTTCAGCAAGTAAGCTGACCGTTTTAAGAAGATCAAACTCTTTTTCTCCGCCAGCAATTTTTCCATGCAGCGCAGAAATTAAAGATAATATTGCTGTTTTGTTGAGACTTCCAGAATTACTTGGAAGATATCCAAATTTTTCCGCTTCAATAAGTTTTGAAGTATAACTTCTATCCAAATATTCTTTAACCTTTTTTAATTCATCAGGTAACTCTAACTGAACATATTCTATATCCATATCTTGAACATAAGGCTTGACATCGAAATCTTCACTTGTTCTATATTCTATTTCTTCGATTCCGAGATTGGAACAAATTTCCATAATTTTTTCTTTGTTTGATCCGGGACTTGCAGTAAGCGCGAGAATTCTAACGTGTTTTCCTATTTCTAAATATTTTTTTGCCAAAAAAGTATATGCATAATCGCCTGTTGCTCTGTGCGCTTCATCAAAAACAATAAGAGAAACATCCTCAAGATTAATTCGCCTACTTATAACATCATTTTCTAATCCTTGAGGCGTGCTAATAATTACTGTGTTTTCTAGCCACATCTTTTTTCTTTTTTCTGGCGAAACAGATCCAGTAAACAAAATTGTGTTTTCTTCTAAAAATAACTTAAGAGTTTTCTCGTGTTGTTGCGCTAAAGGTTTTGTGGGCGCTAAAAAAATAACTTTGGAGCCTATATAGTTTTGTAAACGATTCTTGATTAATGCTGCTGCAATCGCGGTTTTTCCAAGACCTGTTGGCAAAACAACAAGGCAATTACTGCTTGCTGCCGTATTCAGAATGGTTTCTTGATATAGTCTCAGCTTAAACTCAGGATCCATGCTGTATAGATAATGCGTACGTTTTTAAAAATCTTCTTCGTGTGACCAGTGCTTAGACAGTTTAATGAGGTTTTATGATCCAACAAAGCAAAATATAAAAAAAACAACAACTTCTAACAATCATGTTATTCGCAAAAACACTTTCTTTTTACAAACGTCAAGAGGTCAGACAAGCATTAGTTGAACAATCAAGGGACAAAGAAGTAGCAATAAGATATGCAGATTATTTTGGAAAACGTCCAGATGTATTGCTTTATGATTCAGATGTTTTAGAACTAGCAAAAAAGAAAGCAACAAGTTTTCATTGTTCAGAAGAACTATGGACAAATCCTCTAGCGCTCAGATCCGATATGAAAAAACAAGAAATCGATGAGTTAAGAAAAGGATGGGATTTAATTCTTGATATAGATTGTCATCACTTTATATACAGTAAACTTGCGGCGCACATACTTGTAAAAATTTTAAAAGAAACAGGAATAGAAAACATAACTTGCAAATTTTCAGGAAATAAAGGGTTTCATCTGGCGGTACCTTTTGAATCATTTCCGGAAACTGTAAATGGAAAGCCGACCAAAGAATTATTTCCAGATGCACCAAGAAGAATTGCAGCATATCTTAAAGATAAATTACTAGAGCCGTTGGGCGAAGCAATTTTAACAATAGAAAAAAATAACATAGAAAACGTACAAAAAAGAACAGAATTGCCTTTCTCAAAACTCGTAAAACAAATGAATACAAAAGATTCAGCGCTTTTAATGGAATCGAAAAAACTTTTAGATGTGTCTGCGTTTTTAGAAATAGATACAATTCTTATTGCGCCAAGACATTTATACAGAATGCCTTATTCTTTCCACGAAAAATCTTTACTTATTAGTGTGCCCGTTGAAATAGATAAAATATTACAATTCAGAAAAGAACAAGCGAAACCAGAAAATGTTGTATTTGATATTTCTTTTTTAGATAGAACAAAATCAAAACAAGGAGAAGCGCAACAATTAATTATAAATGCATTTGACTTCAGGCCCGTCGGAGAGACCGAGAAAAGAGTGCAAAAAGAATTCACATTGCCAGAAGAAGCAATAGAAGAAGAATTATTTCCTCCGTGTATAAAAATGACATTATTAGGTTTAGAGGATGGAAAAAAGCGAGTTCTATTCACACTTATTAATTTCTTGAAAGGCGCAGGATGGAGTCTTGATGCAATTGATGAAAAAATATACGAATGGAATAAAAAAAATCCTGAACCACTAAGAGAGGTATATTTGAAAGGACAACTCAGACAAGCTAGAAAAACAAAAGAAGTAATACCTCCGCACAATTGTAAAAGTTATTATCAAGATCTGGGTGTTTGTAATCCAGACAATTTTTGTCAAAAAATAAAAAATCCTTTACAATACTCGAAGTTAAAACAAGAATTAACTAAAGTTGCTGAAAAAAAAGAAAGAAAAAAACTAACTCCCGAGCAACTAGAAATGAGACGTAAATATCGCGAATTAAAAAAACAGAAACAAGAAGAGAAGCCTAAATCTTAACCGAGTTTACGTCTTTTACAATCATCCAAGAAGCCATGTTGCCAAAACCATCTTTTTTTATTTTAAAAGGTTCAATCTTTTTTGCATTTTTTAAATAAATAAGAATACAATTTTTTTTATTTTCAAAGTTTTTCAGGAAAAAAGAAAATTTGTCTGGTTCAATTCCTATCTTTTGATAATTGTCTATCAGAATTTCTTTTACATTATTTTTATTTAAATTTGAAAATTGTACAACGAGATCAACCTCCACAACTGCACGAACTTTATCTCCTGAATTTTTTAAAAAAATTAAATCTCCCTTTCTAACAGAATCCCAGGGTGCAATTTTGTTAACACTCCATCTGGATTCTATTACTTTTGTTCCGTTTAAAATTTTATCAATCAATTTCCAAGATTTTTTAAAAATTGCTACGTGATGCATACGGTTCCTCTTTTTTAGCGCTCACTTATTTGTAAAGGGTATTTTTATTTTGATTTGTTTA
>PCYF01000051.1 GCA_002762915.1 Candidatus Woesearchaeota archaeon CG10_big_fil_rev_8_21_14_0_10_32_9 | reverse complement strand
CGCCCGCCTTGCACGCGGGAGGCTTCGGGTTCAAATCAGTTTTATCTGTCTACCCGAGTGTTGAAAACAGATTGCTGTTGAAAGTCCCGACGAGTCCATATCCTTGTTACACCAATGTAACAGTTATACAAAGCAAATAAAATAATTAAAATAATTAAAGTAAATTCAAAAAACAAAAAGTATAGAGAATAAAACTTAACAAATTCAAAAATCATTTTCACAAAAATTAAATAAATTATTGTGGGGGGATCACGAGCTGCAATTCGTGATCTGAAGGCAGAAAATATCAAGAGCTCATATTTAATGAAGCCGTGCATAAACAATTCCTGGTCTTTGCTAGAAATATAATAATACAATGAGGACCTACGCTATTAGATGGATAGCTTGGCTCGATAGCTGAAGAAGGACGTGGCAAGCTGCGATAAGCCTAGGCGAGATGCATGCAGTCTTTGAACCTAGGATTTCCGAATGCGACTTCGCTAAACACTCCGAAAGGAGAAGAAACGCGGGGAATTGAAACGTCTTAGTACCCGCAGGAAAAGAAATCAATTGAGATTCTGTGAGTAACAGCGAGCGAAAGCAGAACAGGGCAAACCGAATCTGTTGCAGTAATGTAATAGAAATGTGGTGTTGTAGGACCATTCTTATGATCCAAATTGTGCATTTTAAGTTTCCTGGAATGGAACGCTATAAAGGGTGATAGCCCCGTAAAAGAAGCAATTTGGACTTGAGTGAGTTCCTGAGTACTGCATCTTGGAAATGATGTGGGAAGCCGGGGGACATCAACCTCCAACCCTAAATACAAGTCGAGTCCGATAGAGTATAGTACCGTGAGGGAACGCTGAAAAGAACTCTTGACCGAGAGTTAAAAGAGCTTGAAATCTAATAGCCATCGATTGACACGCGCTTTAGGGTGTGTGTCGTACGTTTTGAATAACGTGCCAGGGAGTGCATTTGAGTGGCGAGAATAATTCGAAAAGAAGTATTCGTAGGGAAACCAAAAGCCCGCAGTTTACGAGGGGCAAGGTGTGAAAGTGCCTTGAGTCACTTGAATGCGACCCGAAGCCAAGCGATCTATTCGTGGGTAAGGTGAAGCGCCTGTTAAAGGGCGTGGAGGCCTGAAGAGGTTCTACGAGCAAGTGTTCTTCTAACCTGCGAATAGGGGTAAAAAGCCAATCGAGCTTGGAGATAGCTGGTTCCTGCCAAATTTGGCCGTAGTCAAATCTCCACGGAGATAGTTTAGGGGGTAGAGCTACGGATTGGGGATTTAGGGGGAGAAATCCCTCGGTCCCTTGTCCAACTCCGAATACCTAAACGTCATAGATGTGGGGGGACGGGGGCTCGGGGTAAACTTGAGTCCCGAGAGGGAAACAACCCAGACTACAGTTAAGGTCCCTAAATACTAACTAAGTGTGAATGGCACAAGGTTGTTTATAGCCTAAGACAGCGAGGAGGTTAGCTTAGAAGCAGCTACCCTTTAAAAAGTGCGTAACAGCTTACTTGTCAAGGCTTTAAGCGCTGAAAATGGACGGGGCTAAGTTAGTTACCGATACTGTAGACCACCGAAAGGTGAGTGGTAGGCAGGCGTCCCGTATGGGATAAAGCTCTTCCGAGAGGAAGGGTGAACCGTGTGGGAATGAGAATCCTGGTAAAAGTAGGAACATAGCAGAGTGAGAATCTCTGCCGCCGGAAGGGCAAGGGTTCCTTGGCAACGCAGATCAGCCAAGGGTAAGTTGATCCTAACCGCGATCATAACTTGATTTAGCGGGAAAGGGAAACCGGTTAATATTCCGGTACTGCTAGAGTATGCGTGGCAACACAAGTTTGTTTTCCAACGCATCGAGCTAGTTCGACAGGTTTTTCAGACTTGTTAATAAGTGCAATTCAAAGGAGTATCTTAACGATGAGAATTTGAATAACGCTTAGGTGCATATTGTAAAATATGTTCAGATGATGCTTGGTGCCCGTGAAAAGGGAAATAAAATAGATCTTTAGTATCCATACCCAGAACCAGCACAGGTGCCCCTAGGTGAGAAACCTCAGGTGTTAAGGGATAATCTAGTTAAGGGAATTCGGCAAATTAGCCCCGTACCTTCGGTATAAGGGGTCCCTGGATTCGTGTTTGTATAGATGCGAGTTCAGGGCACAGTGACAAAGGGTGTCCGACTGTTTAACAAAAACATAACCGACTGCTAGCCTGTAAAGGTGTGAATAGTCGGTGACGTCTGCCCAGTGCGAGTACTTTAAACTTCATTTCAATGGAGCCAAGAGCTCGTAAACGGCGGGGGTAACTATAACTCTCTTAAGGTAGCGAAATGCCTTGCCGTTTGATTGACGGCCTGCATGAATGGCGTAACGAGATGCCCACTGTCCCTAACTAGAACCCTCCGAATATTCCGTTCTGGTGCAAAGGCCAGAGACTTCCAGTGGGAAGCGAAGACCCCGTGAAACTTTACTGTAGCCTGTTGTTGCAAGGCAAGATGAGTTATATAGCGTAATTGGGAGTCGCTTAGGTGTGGACGCCAGTTCACATTTAGACGCCAATGTAACACCAATTTTCTTGTTTTACCTTGCTAACCTCTCAGGAGGGACATCGGCAGGTGGACAGTTTGGCTGGGGTGGCACGCTGTTGAAAAGATATCAACAGCGCCCAAAGGTTGGCTCAGACGGGTCAGAAATCCGTCGTAGAGTGCAAGAGCAAAAGCCAGCTTAACTAGGATTTTTACAGAAGATATCTTAGTAGAGAAATCTTGGTCTAGCGAACTCCTATCTCTCATTGTATGGGGGGTAGGCATGACTGAAAAGTTACTCCGGGGATAACAGAGTTGTCGCGCCTGAGAGCTCCTATCGACGGCGCGGCTTGCTACATCGATGTCGGCTCTTCCTATCCTGGGCGTGCAGAAGCGTCCAAGGGTGGGGGTGTTCACCCATTAAAAGGGATCGTGAGCTGGGTTCAGAACGCTGTGAGGCAGTTTGTTTGATATCTACTGGAAGTGTTAGAAGTCTGAAGGGAAGAATCTCTTAGTACGAGAGGAACGGGGAATCGACGCCACTGGTCTACCAGTTATCCGACAGGGTATTTGCTGGGCAGCTACGCGTTAATGGATAAGTGCTGAAAGCATCTAAGCACGAAACCAGCCCTGAAAAGAGACTTCTTAGATGCCTATAGAAGATAGGTTTGATAGAAGCGGGGTGTAAGTACCAAGGTAACGAGGTATTCAGCCCGCGCTCACTAAACGTCATACCTCATTTTATTTCCGGTCTTGGAGTAGGAATTGTTTATGCACGGTTTTCTTTTTTTTCTTTTTTTATACTTCTCATAATTTTTGGTTATTTTTTCATCATTTTTTTCGTTATTCTTTCGTGTTTTTTGTAGATAGTTTTATTTTAAAGTATATTTTGCTAGGGCGTATGGGCAGAGATTTTCATAAGTTGAAGATTTTTAATTTATCATATGCTTTTCTTTTAGATGTATACAGATTTTTGCCGAATTTGCCTGAATTTGAATTTAGAAATATTTTTTCTCAGCTTCAGAGAGCTGCGACTAGTGTTGTTTTGAATATTGTTGAAGGGTCCAGTAGTATGTCTAATAAAGTTTTTTTGAATCATTTAAATTATAGTTATGGTAGTTGTAAAGAAGTTGAAGTGTTGTTGTTACTTTGTTTTGATTTGGGTTATATTGAGAAAGATCTTTTTTCTGATTTGAGTTCTTGTCTTGAGGAGTTGAAGGCTTCTTTGTTTTTGTTTATGCGTAGTGTTGATAAAGAGATTTTTTTGAAGAAGAATAATTATGCTTTAGTATAATTTTTTGTGTTGGTTTATTTTATATTTGATTTGTTTTAGTTATTTTTTGTTGTTGTGTTTTCTTCGTCTACATAAACAATAATATTTATAAATCAACCATGTTTCCATTTAGTTATTAATTAATCAATGGTTGAGAAAAATGGCTGGTATTTCACATAAAAGTTCAGGAAGTTTACAGAAGGGAAATTATGTAATTATTGATGGCGTTGCTAGCATTGTTAGTGATGTTAGTGTTTCCAGACCTGGTAAGCACGGTCACGCAAAAGTTAATTTTTCTGCGGTGGGTATGCTTGATGGTAAGAAAAGAGCTGCAGTTATGCCTGGTCATGATAATGTAGAAGTCCCAATTATTGAAAAGAAAAATGCTCAGGTTTTGAGTATTCATGGAGATGTCTGTAATGTTATGGACTCAGAAAATTATGATACTTTTGATTTAAAGATTCCTGATGAGATAAAAGCAGAGTTAACAGAAGGTTTGACTGTTGTTTATTGGGAGATTTTGAATGATAGAGTTTTAAAACAAATAAAAAATGAGTGAGTTAGATATTTATTAAAATGTGTGAGTGATGATTTATGGGTAAATTTCCAGAAGCGGCTGCAAGATTGCTTGACAATTTGTTTGTATGTAGAAGATGTAAATCGAAGATAAGGGCTACTAATCTTAGAGTTCTTTCTGGTAAGATTAGTTGCAGAAAATGTGCTTCAACTACATTAAGACCTGTTAGAAAGAAATAAGTTTTATTTTTTTAATTGCTTTATGTCTATTTTTCTATTTTGATTGTATTGTTGATTGTAATTTTGTTTTTTGTAATTATTAATTATAGATGTTATTTGTTCTTTTTTTTGTTTATTTTTTCTTGATTTATTTTTAATATTTTCTTAATTTCCTCTTTATGTTTCAATAGATTTATATACTATTATTTTGTCTTCTAAATCTAATGGCGATCTCTTGGTTTTATGAGTATGGTTTGGTTATTGCATTTTATGTTGCAGCAATTTTGTTAATTTATTTTAATAGATCTAAATTTGAATTTCAGGGCAAGGTTGTTGCTATTTACAAAACTAAACTTGGAATAAAGCTTATGCAAAAAATTGCGGACAAATTTCCTAAAACCATTAGAGTTTTGGGGATTGTTGGTATTTATGTCGGTTTTCTTGGCATGCTTTTAATGTTGGGTATGGTGTTTTGGGGTTTGTATCAATTGGTGTTTCAACCAAGTGCGCCACCTATATTCGCACCTGTTCTTCCAGGAGTTAGTATTCCTGGTAGTCCTGTTACTCTTCCTTTGATTGAGGGATTGATTGCGTTATTTGTTGTTGTTGTTATTCACGAATTTACACACGGCGTCTTATCTAAAGCGTATAAGATTCCAGTCAAAAGTTCTGGTTTCGTAATGTTTGGTCCTTTGCCTGGTGCTTTTGTTGAACCTGATGAAAAAAAATTGAAAAAAGCTAAAGCTAAAGTTCAGTTATCTATTTTTGCAGGGGGTCCATTTTCTAATGTTGTCTTGTCTGTGATTCTTTTTGTTGTTTTAATTGGTGCTACTTCTCTGGCAATTAATATGTATTCTCTTGACGGAATAAAAGTGACTGGTTTTGTAAATGAGTCTGATGTTCTTGAAGGAGGAAGATTGCAGAGTTTGCAACAGGGAGAAATCATTCATTATGTCAATAATGTCGAAGTAAAAAATATTTATAATTTATCTCACGTTCTTGAAAACGCTTCTCCAGGAGATTCTGTTTTGTTAGGAACTAATTTTGGTAATAAGACAATTATGCTTGGAACTAGTCCTGATAATTCTTCTCATGCTTATATTGGAATTTTCTTAAGTCATCATATTATTGGAAATAATGCTGTTGTTGATAATGTTGTTTTTAGTTCAGTTTATTTTTGGATATTTGGAAATCCATTTTCTTTAAGTTTTAATGATGCTACTGGTTTAATTGGTTGGATATTTTTGATAAGCATAGGTGTTGGCATTGTTAATCTTTTACCACTTGGTCCTATGGATGGAGGAAGAATGTATTTGATTGTTCTCGAAAAAATATTTAAGAAAAAGACTGCGTTGAAGATTTGGGCCAATACTGCTAGTTTCTTGCTTTTTGCACTTATTGCTCTCGTTTTTGTTCCTATTATTAGAGCTTTGATTTAAGTTTCTTAATTTGAGAGTGTATCTTGTCTATATTGGTGTTAGTTGTTCGTTTCTTTTTATTTGTCTGAAAAGCTTTAAAAACAAAGAGTAAATACTGTATTTTATGGATAAAGATTTTAATGCAGAGGATTTTCAGAAACTAAGAGAAAAAGCCATAAGTTTGGCTAAAGTTAAGGTGAAAGAGTCTGTTTCTAAGGATCTCATGATAATTAATGCGATTAATAACATAGAGGAGATTGAAAAAACTGTTAATGTTTTTGCTTCTCGTTTGAGGGATTGGTTTATGATTAAGAATCCTGAACTTGAAGATGCTATTTCTGATAATGAGTATTTTGTTAAAGTTGTATTAAGTGATGAGCCTATTTCTGGATCTGTTATGGGTGCAGTTTTGGATCAAGATGATGAACACGCAATTAAGGCGCTTGCTGCAATTACTCAAGGTATGATTGAAACTAAAACTTTTTTGTTGTTGTATCTTGAAAAAGTAATGGGTGCTTATTGTAAAAATATTTTGTATCTTGCTGGTCCAACTATTGGTGCTAAATTATTCAGAGATGCTAAGAGTTTGAAAAGATTTGCTAGTCTTCAGAGTAGTACTATTCAATTATTGGGTGCGGAAAAAGCATTATTTAGACATATAAAAACAGGAGCTAAGCCTCCTAAGTACGGGCACATTGTTAATCATCCTTTAATTATTAATGCTAAGAAAGATGATAAAGGAAAAGCTGCGCGTGCTTTGGCTGACAAATTAAGTATGGCTGCTAGAGTTGATTACTTTAAAGGAGAATTTATTGCAGATAAGTATCTTACTGATCTTAAAAAGAAGTTTAATTAATTGGTTTTAAAATGGAAGAAATAAATAAATTTGGTGTTTACAAAAAAAGATTTGGTAAGAAGTATGTTTATTTTACTAAAAGTATTTATCCTGGTTTCAGAGGTTTTGATGAGCGTATTGAAAAGTTCGATGGTTCTGAGTTCCGAGAAGTTAGACCTGAACGTAGTAAGTTTGTTGCGGCAATTGCTAAAGGTCTTATGCAAACAGGAATAAAACCTGGTGCTAAAGTTCTTTACTTGGGTGCTAGTCATGGTTATACTCCCTCATTTATGTCTGATGTTATTGGGCCTGATGGGTTTTTGTTTTGTTTAGATTTTGCTCCGAGGGTTGTTAAAGATCTTGTTTTTGTTTGTGAAAAAAGAAAAAACATGGTTCCATTTTTAGAGAATGCTTGCCATCCAGAAACTTATGAAGATATGATTCCTAAGGTTGACGCAGTTTTTCAAGATATTGCTCAAAGAGAACAAGTTAAGATTTTTGTTGAGAATTGTAATATGTTTTTGAAACAAGGTGGTTTTGGTTTGCTTGCACTGAAGGCTAGAAGTGTTGATGTTACAAAAAAACCAAAAGACATTTTCAAACAGGTTCGTGCTGTTTTGGAAAAAGAAATGGTTATTGTTGATTATCGAGAATTAGATCCGTTCGAGAAGGATCACGCATTCTTCGTTGTTAAGAAAAAATAAATTGTCATTTTATTTTACACACATTTTAGAAGTTATTAAAATAGTTTTTTTCTAGTTTAGTTTGAAGTTGTACGATTCTGTTAAAAATCATTATAAATTAGACAAGATTCTTATTGTGATGGGAGAATTAATTAATCCAAAAGAGAAGATAATAGATGCCGTTCTTAATGTTTCAATTAAAGATGTTCTTACTGAGATGTTTCCAAAATTAACTTTTCGCGAAGCAGGAGATGGCTTGTATGATGCTTTTTGTCCTCTACATGAGGTTGATTCATTTGTTCCGCAATTGTATGTAAGGGGGCCCATATATCATTGTTATAGTTGTAGTTCTGATGGTGATATTACTGATCTTTGTGTGTCTCTTAATGTTGGGGATTCATATTTAAAAAAAATACTGGGTTTGAGCAAACTTGATGATTCTTTGTTTAAAAGAGGGCTTATCGATTATTGTGTAAGTAGTGGGAAGATAGGGTCAGATGCTTGGATTTATTTACATGCCCCTTTAGAAGGTTGGATGTTGTTAAATGATGGTACGTGGATTCCTGAAGATTAGATTAAAATTATAATTCTTAAAAGAATTTTTCTAGGTTGGTGCTTTCAAAATACGTAGCCCATTAATTCTAGAGAATCTTTATTTTTGCTAGTGTAAACTCCTCCTGAGATGAATCCCAATTTTCGGTATAGTTTGCGTGCAAGAGTATTTTCTACAGCCACCACCAGAGTTACATTGTCTTTATTTTCATTTTTTGCGCGAGAAATACAATCTAAAATTAACTCGGATCCAATTCCTAAACCTTTTTCTCCCGCCAGCACCCAATTTATTGTGGTTCTATTTCCATCAAGTTTATCAAAACGTTCTATTAGCAGACCGTCTAGATTTTGATCTGAGAAATGCCCGATGAATCTTATTTCAGAAGGTGAATTTAAGTGGTTTACAATGTACTCTTGAGTGTAAAGTACTTTTGCTTCTTGTATGGTTTTAGAGGTATAGAAAGGACTAATTTCATCTATTACTTTGTTGAATAAATGTACATATTTTGGTACAATAAGAGTGTCTTGCGGTGTAAGTATTTTGCTAACCATAATATAACTACTAAGTAGTGGTATATAAATGTTTTTATTTAATAATATTTTTAAGCTGATTTGGTTTTTTATTGTTATGAATCGGTATGTTCGTCAAGAAGTGTTAGCAGAGATTGGTGTTTCTGGTCAGAAAAAATTAACTAATTCGTGTTAAATTTTCTGAACCGTTATTACTGCATCATCCCGTATTTTTTATTTTTAGCAGTCATCTTAATAAAATATAGTAATCTTTTTTCAAAGATTTCAGGTCGAGATCTAGCAGTATCTATCCACATGATGCGTACTCTTTGATATGATTTAGAAAAGTTTTGAAAGTTTTCCCAAATTAATTTGTCTTTTTTCAAAGAATTTAATATATCTTTAGGAATTGTGAATTCATCTTTATCTTTATCAAAAGCATGGCTGACTGCAGTTAATCCAGCATCAGTCATTTTTTTCTCTTTTATCATGTTTCTAATTCGCTCTTTATTCAACTCTGAAAGTACGCTTTTTTTTCTTCTAGGAGTAAATCTCTGAGCAAAGCTTTGTTCATCTACGCCTTTTAAGATACCATCTATCCAACCAAAACAAAGCGCTTCTTCAACAGCATCATTATACGGAATTCTTTTTTTGCCAGATGATTTTTTATAATAAACGAGCCAAATTTCTTTTTCTTTAGTGTGATTTTTAACCAACCAAGAACGCCACACTTTTCTATCAGTTACATAAAGTTTCTTTCCTACTTCCATATTTTTTTAAGAATTTATTATCTATATAAAATGTTCTATGCATCTTTTATATGTAGAATGTTTAAATGATATAACTCGTTCGTTTTGTCGAATTTTATGGAAGTTTAGGGAATATTTTTATATTGAGTTTATTTTTTCAGTGTTATGAATCGGTATGTTCGTCAAGAAGTGTTAGCAGAGATTGGTGTTTCTGGTCAGAAAAAATTAACTAATTCGAAGATTGCAATAATAGGTGTTGGTGCACTTGGAACTCTGACTGCAGAATTATTGACTAGAGCTGGTGTTGGAGAATTGCTCTTGATTGATAAAGATAAAATTTCTCTTGTTAATCTTCAACGTCAAGTTTTGTTTGAGGAAAAGGATGTAGGAAAGTTTAAAGTTGTTGTTGCGAAAAATAAACTTAAAAAAATTAATTCAGAAGTTTCTATAAGTATAGTAAAAGAATTTCTCAGCGTCCAGAATGCTGATGTACTGCTAGCTGATTGCGGGCTCGTTCTTGATTGCACGGATAATATGCTTGCTAGAAACGTGATTAATAATTATTGTGATAAGAAAAAAAAGATTTGGATTTATTCTGCGGCATCAGGTACAAGTGGTAATGTTCTTGTTGTTGATGATTCAAAATTATTTAGAAAGTTTTTTAGAAGTGGGGAAACTTTTGATCGTTGCGAAGAAATAGGAGTTATAAATACAATAACAAGTATCACTGCAAGTCTTCAAGTTACAGAAGCAATAAAAATTATTACGAAAAAAGATTTCTGTAAGGATCTTATTCGTTTTAATGTTTGGTCGAATTCTTACGAGAGAATAAAAATAAAAAAATAGAATAAAAAATGATGTTGAATTGATTTTGAAATCACTGAATGGCGATAATATTCACATAAATGTTCCTAAGAAAATAATAGTTCTAATGTTTCCCCTTTTTCAAAGAATATTTCTTTTATGTTCCCTGTTGCTTTTAGATCTTTGATTGTTTTTTGTATTAATTCTTTTTGTTCAGCTGTACATTTGATCTTTAGGGTGGTTATTTCTGTTTTTAATGATAGTTTTTTCTCTGATTTGTATTTTCTTGCTTCTGAGTTTATTTGCACTGCAAGATCTCCTGCTTTTTCAGATTCTTCGTCAATTAATTTTGAATTTATTTCTGGCCAACTTGATGTATGTATGCTTTCTTCTTTTTCAATTTCTTTGAAGTACATGTTGTAAATTTCTTCTGTTATGAATGGTAATATTGGTGCGAATAATTTTAATTGAGTAAGAAGTGCGTAGTATAGTGTTTTTTGTGCGGCCAACTTTGTATTGTTCTGCGTTCCGTGTTCTGTTGGCTGTTTATCTTCTCCGTACGTTCTGTATTTTGTGAATTCTAAATAGTTGTCGCAGAATGTTTGCCAGAAGAAAACATCAGTTTCATGTTTTGCTTTTGAATATTCATAATTTTCAAATGATTCTGTTGACACTTTTATTATTTTCATTAATTTAGAAAGCAACCATTTATCCATTACTTCAAGCGAGTCTGTGTTCTGTATTTCGGGGGTCTGTGTGCCGCCTTGACTGCTCGCTGAAGTCTGTATAGGGTTGTATCCTTCAAGATTCATTAGTGTAAATTTAGATGCGTTCCATAATTTTGTTACAGTTTTTTTTCCTGTTAATACATCTTTTTCTTGATACGGTAAGTCTTCTCCTAATTTTGATCCTGCTGCCCAGTATCTTAATGCGTCTGCTCCAAATTCTTCAAGTATTATTTGTGGTGCAATTGTATTTTTTTTGCTTTTGCTCATTTTTTGTCCTTTTGGATCAAGTACAAATCCTGAGATGATTATGTTTTTCCAAGGAACTGCGTTGTTGTTGTAGATTCCTTTTACGATTGTGTAGAATGCCCACGTTCTTATTATATCGTGTGCTTGTAATCTTACAGTTTCTGGAAACATTTCTTTAAATTTTTCTGGATGGTCTGCCCAATCTAGTGCTATTTGTGGAGTTACTGAAGATGTTGCCCATGTATCCATTACATCAGATTCTGAAATTATATCTGCGTAGGTGTGATTTGGAGGAAGAACTTTTGGTTTGTCTTTTAACGGATCTACTGGAAGTTGTTCGTCACTTGCAGGGATTACTTCTCCTGTTTTTTTTGAATACCATATTGGAAATGGAACTCCAAAGAATCTTTGTCTTGAGATGCACCAGTCCCATTGTAAATTTTCTACCCAGTGAATATATCTTTTTTTCATGAATTCAGGATACCAAGTTATTTGGTCTGCTGCTTTTAGTAATTCTTGTTTTTTGTCTAGAACTTTTATGAACCATTGTTTGGTTTTTAGTATTTCTATTTCTGTTCCGCATCTTTCATGCACATTTACAGGATGTGTTATTGGTTTTTGAGTTAGAAGAAGATTTTCTTTTTTTAGATCTTCAATTATTTGTTTTCTCGCTTCTTTGATTGTTAATCCTTTGTATTGTTTTCCTTCTTCGTTTAATTTTCCATCTTCTGTTATTGCAGATTTTAATGGTAATTTGTATTTGTACCATTTTTCTACGTCTTCTTTATCTCCAAATGTACAAACCATCATTAATCCAGTTCCTTTATCTAGCGCTACGGATTCATCAAATAATATTGGAACTTCATAATTGAGAAGTGGAACTGTCGCAAACTTTCCTTTTAGTTCTTTGTATCTTTCATCATTTGGATTTGCGAATACTGCAACGCACGCAGGTAATAATTCGGGTCTTGTTGTTGCAATTACTAGTTCTTTTGATCCTTGTTTGAAAATTATATCATTAAAATTTGAAGTTATATCTACATTTTCGAATTCTGCTTGCGCGATTGCTGTTTGACAATGTACGCACCAAGAGACTGGACTTTCTTCCTGGAATACTCTTCCTTTTTTTAATAAATCTAAGAATGATTTTTGACTTGTTTTTATTGAGTGAGCATCTATTGTTGAATATGAATTTTCAAAATCTGCACTTATTCCAACTTTTTTCCAATCAGCGATAAATTCTGGTTTTAATTCTTTGATTGTTTTTTCGCAGAGTTCTACAAATTCTTCTCTACCCATGCTTTTTGATTTCACGTTTTTTAGGGATTCAACTAATCTTTCTGTTGGCAATCCATTATCATCTGTTCCGAAGGGGTAGAATACTGATTCTCCTTTCATTCTTCTGTATCTTACTATGATGTCTCCTTGAGTATAACTGCATGCGTGTCCAATATGCATTCTTCCAGAAACAGTTGGAGGAGGAGTATCTATTGAGAATTTTTTGGTTCCTTTATCTTTATAGGAATAAAGTCTTTTTTGTTCCCATTCTTTTATCCATTTCTGTTCGGATTCTTTGAAATCGTAATTTTTTGGAAGTTCCATGTTTATCTTCCTTAGAAGGTTGAGTATTTATTTATATACTTTTTTAAGATTCTGGTGCAAGGCGGTGTTTACAAATCATTTATGCTTTTCAGAGGATATCCATTCAATTCTAATCCTTTTTTATAATTTATAAGATTGCAATTTATGCATTTAAAGAATGGGCCATATTTTCCTTGCATTAAGTCAAGTGTTGCGCCACATGAACATTTTAGATTTTCTAGTTGTTCTTTTTTATGATGTGGACAAACTGGAATTCCTTGATTGTTTTTTATTGTAGCCACAGAATTACAAAATGGACATTTTGGAACTTGATATTCGCCGTAGACTTTTTTTCGCATCATTTTCGATGCTCATGCCTCGTCTTGTATTACCATATTCACAACATCCAAATAATCTTTTGCTCCATTTGATTTTTTATCATATGTGAATATTGATTTTCCTGCTCTTGGTGCTTCTTTCAATTTGGAGTTCATTCTTATAGGATTTGTAGAAATCTCATAGAATTCATTCTTTATTGTGTCAAGTATTATTCTACATATTTTATTTCTTGAATCAAACATTGTAGGAACTACTTTTTTCGTTTTTATGTTGTGATCATATGCTTCGTTCATGTCTTTTAACAAGTCTATCGTGTTTAATAGTCCTTTGTATCCTAGGTAGTCTGTTGATGCTGGAATTATTGCTTCATCTGCGTATAATACTGCATTTTTTGTTAACAGGTTGAATGATGGAGGACAATCTATTATTATGTAATCATATCCATTCACGCCATTCATTTTGTTTTTTAGTAAGAATTCGCTTTCTCTTGCTCTGCCCATGCTTAATTCTGTTCCTAAGAGTGATTTTTTGCTAGAAATGAACTCTAAGTTTTTTCCTAATCTAACTGTGCACTGTCTTATGTCTAAAGTTTCTATGAAAAAATCATTGATGTCTTTTTGACTTGCGTTTTTCAAACTTGTGCTTATACTTCCTTGCGGATCGAGATCAATTAGTAATACTCTTTTTTCTCTTAGCGCTAATCCTGCAGCAATATTTATTGCGGTGGTTGTTTTTCCAACACCACCTTTTTGATTTATGATTGCTATTTTTCTCATTCCAAAACACCTTTTATTCTTTTTATATACGGTGTGCGTCTATAACTAGTATATAAGAGTTACTATTTTATAGAGAGAATTTTTTTTATTTTTCCAAGAATTGAATGAATTCTTCTGGAATTTTCCAACCCGTTTTGAAATACGTTCTCATGTATGAGGGTATTGGCATTTTCTGTATCGGGCCGTATGCGTCTTCTATTGCGTAGATTATTCTATCTGCATCTCTTTCTGCTTTGTTTGTCTGAGCGTAAATATCTGAAGACAATTGTAGTAAATCTAATAGTGTGCCTTCTTTTTCATAAAGCCATTCTGCTTCTAGATCTGTTTTTTTAATTGATTTATTTTTTTCATTAGATGTAAATACGAAGTTTCTTAACTGTGCGTCTCCATCTGTTATTCCGTTTTCGTGCATCTCTTTTAGTATTGAGAACATTTCTCTGTTGTAGGTGTTTCTTTCTCCGTAGCTAAAAGAATTATAATTTTCAGCAAGATTGTTTCCTTCTAAGTTTTCTAAATATAAAACCCATTTTTCAGCATTATTTGTTACTAATTGTGATACTAAATATTTAGGTAAGTCTTTTCTTTTTTTGATTTCATTTACAAATCTTTGTTTTGGAGTAAGTATTTTTTTGCCTCCTAAAACATTTAGATTTTCTGACCAAGAATCTAGAAATTTCTTTACAAATAGTCCATTATTTGAGTTGATTCTGCTTCTAGGAAATTGTGATAGTATTTGATTTACTTGTTTTTCTAACGCCATGTTTTTTAGTATCTTAAAATGTTTTATAAATATTTCCATTTTTGTTACTGAACAATGAACAATATCCAGTTTTGATTGGTCAACCTCTGACGTGGCGTTTATAATTGCTGATTTAACAGAGTTTTGATGAATTGCGGAAGAACTCCCACAAAACTTGAATTGCTTGTACAAATTGTTGCTGGAAGAAATATTCATAAAAGAAGAAAGCTAGCTACAGCTATTTATATAAAAACTCAGAAAACCATTTTAGATTACTTAGATTAATCTTCAACTTATTAGAAGTCCTTGCAATAATTCATTCTGAAGAATATTAATTTAAAAAAGAGTTTTAGAACCCATGACAAGAGGCAGATCTTGCATATCTACTTTTGCTAACATGTTTTCTATTCTAATAAGTTCATCTATTCCACAGCTATACGAACATACTGGTCTTTCGTTTAAAGGATAGTCACATCTTTCAAAAATACTTGATTCTGGAGAATTTTTATTTTTAGGTATGTTTTCAACAGGTATGCTCATAAAACAAGCTTTGTCTCCACGAGTTTTTAAATCATAAAGTTTCCAATGTTCCATTTTGTCTCCTAAAACTCTATGAAGTGCTGCTTGAATTGATCTTTCAATATCAACACCAACATATTTTGTGTATCTAGAAGCTTCTTTATTGTAAATCACAAACTCGTCTTGTTCATAAAGACAATTAATTTGATAGTCTATAAGATTTGATATTTCTGAAGTCGATCCTGTGAATCTTTGCTTGTCCACTTCTTTTAATTTTTTAGCAAGAATTTCATTATTTATTTTTCCATCTTCTTGAATGGTCAAAAGTATTGGATAAAATGTTCTGTACCAAAATCCCATGACAAAAGGAATTCGATTTTATTTATATCTTTTCTCATTGTCGAGTTACGTCAAAGAATAAAGAAGTCTCAGAAACTTAGAAAAATGTAAGCGGAAGGAGGGATTCGAACCCCCGAATAACCGCTGTCAGCTTTGTCATCACCAAAAAAGTTTCTGGCTCATTACAGCGATTTCCTGCAATGGAATCTGCAGGCGGTCCCCTTAGGCCGCTTGGGTACCTCCGCGTTAAGCAAAAGAATATGGTGTATATTTAAAAATGTTATCCATATACTAATTCTGATAGTTGAATGTGTTCTGGTTTTTTGTAGATTGCTTCGCTTGAGTATTTTCGTAGGGATCGTTTCATTTCAAGTACAAGTTCTTTTACATCCTGTGTCTGATAAGTATTTACCAGTTCGTCTAGTTCTGTAGTTATGCTGGAGAATAGTTCTAGTTTTTGTATTGGGAAGTGGAATTGTATTGTGATTTCTTGTGATATGTATTTGCAAAAGTCGTCCACACTATTTCCTTTGTATTCAGAAATGGTTTTTAGTAAAAATTTGTCTGCTGTTGCGTTGGTCTTGAATAGTTCTTGTATTTGTTGAATTTTATTCATGCCTGTGGTGAAGTATATATTTATTAAAAAATATTTGCATTTATATTAGTCCTAGAGTTATTATTATTCCCAGTGCTAACATTATTATTCCTGCAACTAAGTGTAAAATTCGGAGATTTTTATCTTTCCATTCTGTTGCTTTTGAAACGTTGGAATAACCAAAGTATATTGCGAAAGTGATTATCAATAAAGGCAGTACGAATACTAAATTATATAATAATAGAGAAGGTATTGCTGATAGTAGTGTTGTTTTTTCTGCAAGTAATCCTAAAATTACTAAATATGGTCCTCCTGTGCAGGGTAATTCAAATAAGCAAACAACAAATCCTATTATGAATGCTCCTAGTGGTGATGTGACTTTTGATAGTAGATTCTTTAAAGCTGGTCTCCATGAGCGAGGTATTTCCATTACAAATCCGCCCGCGCCGTACCAAATGTAGTCTTTAATATTTGCTAGGCCTATTATTATTGCGAGTATTCCTATTATTTTATAGAACCAATAAGATATTCCTGTTATTTGTAATGCGGAAAATAATCCTATCCCGAATAAAAAATAGGAGATGTAGATTGAGAGGGTGAATGCGAGTCCTGCGCGCATTGTTCTTTTTTTATCTTTTGTTGCTAGTAAAGTTCCTAATAATATTAATAATACTGCTATTGCACAAGGATTTATTGAGTCAACTATTGCTGCGCCAATTATTGTTAATAGAGATAATTGTGTTAATTCTTTTTTTTGTAAGTCAGTTGTTGGACAGTTTGCACCTTGGTTTTCAATTATTGCTTGATCTATGTTGTTAAGTATTGGCGCATCTCCAAGATAGTAGTTTTCACCTATAAATAAAGCAGGTATTCCTCTTTGATTTTCAGATATGTTGTATTTATCGTAGTATTGATTTAATAAAAGTAAATTTGTTCTGTTAGAATATATTTCAAACTTATGAAGTTCAACGTTTGCATTTAAGCTGTCTAGCATAGGTTCTACTTTTGCACAATGTTGGCATCCGTCTCCATGAAAAAAATAAACGCACGTTTTTTGTTCTGCTAGAACTGAGTTTACACTTAATAAAAGAATTAATAATATTATTGTGAATGTTATTTTTTTGTTCATTCTTTATCTTTTGTTATTTTTATGGCTTTCCCGTTGACTATTGCATCTGCAATTTTTTGTCTTGCGTTTGTAAGTGCTCTATGAAAAGTTGGTTGAGATGTATTCATTTTCTCAGCACAGGAAGTTTGATCCAAACCCAAAAAATCTTTTAGTCTTATTGT
>PCYF01000049.1:2244-5034 GCA_002762915.1 Candidatus Woesearchaeota archaeon CG10_big_fil_rev_8_21_14_0_10_32_9 | reverse complement strand
CTTTACCTTCTCCACGTTGAATTTTGATTATATCTAGTTGTAACAAGGCCATAATATCTCTTGTCGGCGCAGTACAATATACTGGACCTCTATAACCATACTTGAACAAATAAGGAACCAGACCAGTATGGTCTATGTGCGGATGACTAACTATTATCGCATCAAGTTCTTTAAGATTAAGTTCGGGTGCTTCTAAGTAAGGATATGGATCTTCAGGACTGGAAACATCTATTCCACAATCTAAAAGAATTCTAGATTCAGGAGTCTGAAGAAGAATACAACTTCTACCAACTTGTCTAGCTCCACCCAAATAACTAGCTCTAATCCATTCGTGTTTCTTTTCTCTTAACCAACCATTATAGATTCTCTCTCCAGTTTTGTGAAGAAATTTTCTTCTATAATCAGAATTCTGATAAAGAACAGATCTAATGTTTTCAATAATTTGACTTCTAATAAGAGGAGTTCTCTTAACAATAGGAACCCAAAATGTTTTAGTTTTTATTTCCTGAAGAAGCTCTCCTTGTCTTCCAATAGCAAGACCTGGTTTTTCCGCTTCAATAATAACGACTGATCTTTGCGGATCAAATATTATCTGGTCAATTCCTGCTTCAGCATCAATTATTTTTCTAATTTCTACTTCTGCTTTTTCTTGTGGGTGACAAAGTTCTGGATCTGGTCTTAACTCAATTCTTTTTTTAATCTTATTAACAATTGATTTGATTAAACCAGCATCATTAGCCAGAAACTCTTTATCTTTAGTATATAGAACAATGTTTGCGCCCTCAAAAACAGCATCACTTATTTTTCCATCCGTAATGTCTTTCAATATTTCTTTTATAATTTCAGTCGACAATAGAATTACCTCTCATAAATTTTTTGTTTTACTTTTTCTCGAATTTTATATTCTCTGATTATTTTTTCTAATAAATTTTAATAAAAAATGAATGAAGCTTCAGTTTAGCTTTTTGCTAAGAACTTTGTGTAATATCTTCTTAGCTCCATTCTTATCAATTACTAACACATCAATACCTTCTCCAGAAGCAGTATCTCTCTGAAGTGCAGCATTAACTGCTCTGAATGCAAGTTCAACACCTTGTTCTTCAGTCATATCTTTTTTCCAAGAATCCTCAAGAACTCCGAAAGCGAAGACAGAACCCGAACCAGATGCAACAAAACCAACATCAGCACTGATATTAGTTATTGAACCGTCAGGATAAATATCAAATAATTGTGGTCCTTTGTTGTCATATCCTGCAAATAAGAATTGACAAATTCCTCCCATTTGTCTTATATTAGTATAATTCATTCCGGATAAAAGAGTTGCTGCTTCTTTAACAGTTGGTTTTCTTCCTGTTCTTACTTCTTTTAAATTTAATTCTGCTTTCAAATATTTTACAGTAAGTTGAATATCTGATACTGTTCCAGCAGTAGTAATTCCCATATTACCCATTACTGAAAAAACTTTTTCTGTATCTTTAATAACTATAAGATTTCCTGCAGTTGCTCTTTTGTCTGCAGCTAAAATAACTACGTCCTTACAAATAATTCCGACTGTTGTTGTTCCTGTTTTCAAAAATGTTACATCATTCTTATCCATTTTTATACCCCTCGAAAAGTTGATTTCTGTTAAATTACGATTGTTAATTAGACTGTTTGAATTTTTATTTGAATATTATTATGAATTAATATCTTGTGAATTTATTAGATTCTTTTTTTCTTTTTATATTCTTTTGATTCTTTTACCACCAATCAAAATTGTTAGAACTTAACTAATAAATATGAGATAATCAATATTTATTTAAATAATTTTTGTTTAAAAGTCCCAACATATATCCGCATCTATAGTATTGTTAGTGGTATTCTCTCCTCAAGACTTGTTTCCCTTACAGCAAGATTTATAAATCAAACTTTATTCCTGAGGAAATACCCGTGAACAACTACTTCATGTAGGAGGGACAAATCATGAATAAAAAATCAATCGAAAATGCAATTAAAGAACTGAGGAAAGAAGAACATAAGAAAAAATTCTCGCAATCCTTCGACCTCATAGTTAACTTAAAGGATCTTAATCTAAAAAACCCTGATGAACAACTAGACTTTTTCACAGTGTTGAGTCATTCTCTTGGTAAAAAAGTGAAAGTAGCAGCACTTGTAGGTCCTGAACTTCACGAAAAAGCAAAAGGAGTTGTAGATCTTATAATAACACAAACAGAATTTGACAAATATGCTGCTGATAAAAAACTAACAAAAAGAATAGCAACAGAATATGATTTCTTCATAGCACAGGCAGACATAATGCCAAAAGTAGCTCAAGTATTTGGAAGAGTTCTGGGTCCAAGAGGAAAAATGCCAAATCCAAAATTAGGAAGCGTTCTTCCAGGAAAAGGACAAGTTGAACCAATATATGAAAGATTACAAAAGACTGTAAGAATTAGTGCAAAGAAATCACCTATAGTTCAAGTAAAAGTCGGATCTGAATCCATGAAAGATGAAGAAATTGTAGAAAACATCGTACTTGTTTACAATCAAATAATACATCACACACCAAAAGAAAAAAGCAACATAAAAAATGCTATGCTCAAATTAACCATGAGCAAGCCGATAAAGGTTGACTTATAAGAGATGATCACATGGCACAAAAAAAGGTAAAAGCTCACGTTTCGGACGAAAAGAAACAAGTAGTAAAAGACTTCACCAAATTAATAGAATCTTATCCTATAATTGCCGCAGTTGATGTAGAAAATCTACCTGCAAAACAATTAATGAATATGAGAACAAATTTAAGAGGAA
>PCYF01000049.1:1363-2171 GCA_002762915.1 Candidatus Woesearchaeota archaeon CG10_big_fil_rev_8_21_14_0_10_32_9 | reverse complement strand
TGCTCTAAAAGCACACCTAACTGGTATGCCTGCATTATTATTTTCTAAAGAAACTCCTTTCGCACTCTTCAAAATTTTAAAGAAAAGTAAATCCCCTGCGCCAATAAAAGCAGGACAAAAAGCTCCAAAAGACATTGTAATAAAAGCTGGACCAACAGGATTCGCACCAGGTCCAATAATTGGAGAATTAGGAGCATTCGGAATCAAAGCAGGAATAGACGCAGGAAAAGTTGCAATAAAAGAAGATAAAATTGTAGCAAAAGAAGGCGACGTAATAAGTGCAAAACTTGCAGCAATTCTTCAAAGACTTAACATTCAACCAATGGAAATTGGATTAAATTTAACTGCAGCATATGAAAATGGAGAAATTCTAACAAAGAATGTTCTTGACATTGATGAAGAAGCTTTCATCAAATCATTACAAACTGCATTTACTGATTCACTAAAGTTAAGCCTGGCCATAAAAGTGCCGACAAAAGAAAACATTGTACTCATGCTACAGAATGCACACTTAGATGCCTACAAGTTAGCTGAAACGCAATCAATAATGACTGCAGACAATGTAGAGAAAATACTTGCAAAAGCAGACTCACAAGCACAAGCAGTAAAGGCTGAAGTGGATAAAAAAGCACAATAAACTAGAATAGTTAAGGAGGAAATAAAAATGGAATACATATATGCGGCAATGCTACTACACAAAGCAGGACAAAAAATAGACGAAGCTTCAGTAAAAAAAGTACTAGAAGCAACAGGAGTTAAAGCTGATGACGGAAGAATAAAATCATTAGTTGCAGCTTTAGACGGCGTA
>PCYF01000049.1:0-1351 GCA_002762915.1 Candidatus Woesearchaeota archaeon CG10_big_fil_rev_8_21_14_0_10_32_9 | reverse complement strand
CGGCGACAAACATGATGCTCCAAAGAAAGAAGCTAAACCAGAAGTAAAAGAAGAAGACGCAGCAGCAGGTTTAGGCGCACTATTCGGATAAACAAATCCGAATTATTTATTTTTTTATTATATTAAACTATTTTAATAAAAACGTTTTTTAGTTTTTGAGTGAAAAAAACATGTCAGATACAGATCAAATTGAAACGAAACAGCTCAAGGCAGAGTTAGAAGAAACTAAAGAGAGTATTTCTGAAATAAAAAATAAATTAAATTCTCTTAATACTGAGAAAGAAGCATGGTACTCAAAGAAAAACGAATATTCTGAAGCAATAAAACAAAAAATATCTAGTGTTAAAGAGTTAAAAGAAACTAGAAACTCACTGACAAACAAAGTCAAAGATTTGAAAGTTGAAAGAGATAAATTAAACTCAGAAATTAGCACAAACATAAAAACACTTGTAGAAAACAAGAAAGAAAATTCTGTTCAACCTTCAAATGATGGAAAAAGAATTCCTGTGGGAAAAATAAGAAGAGAAGTAGAAGAACTAGAATTCAAATTACAAACAGAACCAATGAAATTTGACAAAGAACAGAGAATGGTCAAACAATTAAAATCCTTAAAAAAACAATTAGAAGAAAATGTACAGACAGCACACATAAGTTCTGAGTTAAGAGAAGTTTCCAAAAAAACAGATTCGCTAAAGAAAAAAGCAAATACATTTCACCGAGAAATACAAACCAGCGCTAATGAAAGTCAAACAGTACACGAAGAACTTATTAAAATATCAAAAGAAATAGATGAGTTAAAAATAAAAGAAGAAGAAGCATACAAAAAATTCTTAGAATTAAAAAATGAATTCACACACATAAACTCAAACTTACAAGAAAAACTTAAACAAGTACAAGGATCAAAACAGAAACTTGATGTTGTAAGAGAAAAATCTCAAAAACAAAGACAGAGAGAAGATCAAGAAGTTTTGAAAGAGAAAACTAAACAAGTTGAAGAAAAGATTTCTAAAAGAAAAAAACTAACAACAGAAGATTTGTTGATAATGCAAAGAGGCAACTAGATTACAAGCAAACTTTTTAAGGTCTAACAACCTACTGATCAAAATGACATTATACATGATAGGATTAGGTCTTGGAGATAAAGAAGACATAACTCTTAAAGGACTTGGCGCAATTGAACAATGCGAGTTAGTATTTTTGGAAAATTACACTTCTGTGTTGAATAATACACTTGAAGAGTTAGAAGAATTCTATGAAAAAAAGATAATATTAGCTTCAAGAGAGCTTGTAGAAAAAGAAGCAGAAAAGATTCTCGAACCAGCAAAAGAAAAGAATGTCGCATTTTTAGTTG
>PCYF01000035.1 GCA_002762915.1 Candidatus Woesearchaeota archaeon CG10_big_fil_rev_8_21_14_0_10_32_9 | reverse complement strand
TACAATTATGCTATCAAAGTCGTCAACAACAACAATGCAAAATTCCTCAGTTACACCCATCTCAGCCTTTAACTCATCATAACTCAAACCGTATAGCTTAATCAATTCATCTTCAGATAACGAATTTCCCTGAACTACTTTTGGAAGATTTTGACTAGGATTGTTAATTGCATCCATTTTTGTAAAAATTTTATCTGCATCAGATCTTAACTCATTGTTTTGAGTAGGCTTTGAAGATAATAATGAATAAACGACGACGAGTATTAGCAGAAACAATACAACTCCTATTATCAAGTCAAGAGACCAAGCTTGTCCCTTTTTTCTAAAATTTGATACTCTTTTCAATAGTTCTCCCCTCTCCAAGTCAATTCTCATCTTTCTCTTTTAAATATTTTACTAAAGTCAAGTACCTTGATATATTAATTAAAAATATATAAATTTTTGGAAAAAATGCAAAAAATAACAAAACATTTATATATAAGGAACATACATCCTTTATAAAACTTACATTTATTTTATCGTTACTGTAAGATAACGAAACGGAAATAACGTTTTATCGACGGAACGTTGGGGGGATTTTTATGTCAAAATATGTTAAAAAATGCCCAGAATGTGGCTCAGTTAATCTTCTTTGGAATAAAGAAAAAGGCGAGATCATTTGTAAAGAATGTGGACTAGTTCTAGAAGAGAAAATGGTCGATTTTGATCAAGAATGGAGAGAATTCGACAGCGAAGCAGCAGCAAACAAAAGACGAACTGGAGCGCCTATGTCTTACACACAGTTTGACCAAGGACTTGGAACAGAAGTTGGAACAAAAGCTGACTTTTACAAATTAGGTGGAAAATCAAAAAATAAATTCTTTAGATTAAGAAAATGGCAACAAAGAATATCTACTGCCATTGAAAGAAATTTAAAACTGGCTTTAGCTGAACTAAAGAGAGTTTCATCATACTTAAAACTTCCAGGATCGGTAGAAGAAGAAGCATCAAGAATCTACACGTTGGCAGTACAACGAGGATTAGTTCGTGGAAGAAGCATGGAATCTGTAGTGGCAGGATCACTTTATGCAGCATGTAGACGACACGACGTACCAAGAACACTTGATGAATTAAGCGAAGCATCCGACGTAGAGAAAAAAGAAATCGGAAGGACATACAGATTTATAACAAGAGAACTTGAAATTAAAATACTACCAAGTAATCCCTCTGATTACATTGCAAGATTTGCATCAAGCCTAAGATTGAGTCCAGAAGCACAAACCAAATCCGTAGAAATAATAGAAGAAGCTCAAAAAGTAGAGTTAACCAGCGGAAGAGGACCAACCGGAATCGCCGCAGCAGCACTATACGTCGCAGCACTTCTAAACGGAGAAAAAAGAACACAACGAGAAGTAGCAGATGTAGCAGGAGTAACCGAAGTTACAATAAGAAACAGATACAAAGAACTACTTGAAGAACTAGGACTTGAAAAAGAAATCAAAAAAATCAAAAAGAAAAGCGGACTATAAATAATAAACAATAATTAGAAATTTATTGCGTGAATGCTTTTCTAATTTTTTCTTTTAACTTTGCAAAATTTTCTTCATTCATTTCTTGTTTATAATTCTCGGCTATCACCAACAATGAATCTCTATCCAAAGAAATATCAAACTTTGATAAAACTTGTTGCATAGTTCCTTTCACCAAAAATTGACAAAATTGAGTAATATTTTTTGGACGATTGGTGAAACGACAACGTTCAAAATCAATAATAAACACCTTTAAATCTTTAGTTATCAAAATATCTTTATGAGGATTAGTCATTTCATATTTATTGAAACCAAGAACATCCATCTTTCTACACTGAATTAAAATAGAATCAATTATTTTCCAAAAATTCTGCCTAAAGCCAACACCCAATTTATTCAACTCAATCCAATCAAAAATTCTTTCACCTTCAATAAATTCACGTATCACAAAATCTCTTTTTTCATCATAATAATAGAATCTTGGACCAACACCTATTTTGTTTAAAGTCTTGTTATTCTGAGCTTCTTTTAATATCGTCCCCAAAGCATCACTAGATTCATTAGTTGTTTTAATTGCAAACTTTTCTCCACGCAACTCAGAAAAATAAATAAAACCTCTTTTACCTTTTGCTAAAAACTTTTTATTTTTCCAAAGAATTTCAACATCTGCTTTTGATAAGAGGATTTCAACCATAAGCATATGTAAATCAAACAAATTTAAAATGCTTTGTAAATAAGAATATCTTCAAAGAAAATATGTTCCTTGGCGACAATTTCAAATTTAAAATTTTTATCATACATAAATTCTTCAAGCTTATCAATTTTCGAATGAGAACTAGCCACAAAAAAAATAACTCCTTCTTCTGATAAAAAATCTCTTACTTTTTCAAGAAACTTCTTCGTTACAACTAAACCATCTTCTCCACCATAAAGCTCAAGATCATCATAATCATCTTCGCCTTTTGGTAAATAAGGAGGATTAAACACAGCCAAATCTATTTTTCCTTTAAATCTATTAGGAACACTATCAAATAAATCACTAAATACAACATCAATTTTGTCAGCAAGACCTTTTTTTATTATTTCTTCCTTCAAGAAGTTTACAACTTTTTGATTTACATCCACCATTAAAACACTAGATACTGAATCAATAACTGAAAATCCTTGTATTCCTGAACCCGCACCCATATCTAAAAACAAACCAACTTTATTAGACTTACAATATTTAAGAACTACCTCCTTTAATAAATGTGAATCTTCTTGTGGTTCATACATGTCTAATTCCTTTCTTCATTAAGTTTATCAGCAGATTCATTATTAAGCTCAGACTGCTTGTTCTTTAGAAAAACAAGATCAATTTCAGAAATATACTCCCTAACGCGAGAAAGTATAGATTCCAAGTAATATCTCTCAATTTTTTCATTAAATATCTCAGAAAGTGAAGCGTGTTCATTAATTCTGTAGGCATTTCCAATCTTTTCGACCAAAAATAAATCTCTAAGACGCAATACTTGCCTTCGAATGTTTGAAGGTGCAATACCAAGTTTAGGTAAACCGTGCTTTTCACGATTCGCAATAGTTAAAGATTCAATATCTTGACTAGAAATTGCTTCCTTGGACGACGCATTCTCAAGAAGAACCTGAAAAACATCTACAACCACATCTCGTGAATCTCCAGGTTGAAGCAAACCTAAAGACAGACAAAGCTTTCTAACTAAGTCTCTTCTGGTCATTCCTTGAGGCTTCTCATATTTTCTAAGTGTAATCTCTCCCAAAGGAGTGTCTCTTGAAATTAATTTTGCCATAAATATTAAAACACTTACAAAAATATATAAATATTTCTAAATAGAATTAAGCAATACTTACCAACTTATGTTAAGTGCGCATCGCGCCAAAGAAACCAAAGAATATAAACAACTACTCTATTTTTTAACACTATATCCAGATAACTATAACTAATAGTCAAAACTAATGGTCAAAAAACCACAAATGAAACCAAAAAAAGAGAAGGATCCAACTAATAAGCCTATTTTGATTCCTCCAAGATTGTCTAAATACAAAAAACATACTATCATTACAATAATTATAGTCCTTCTTATTCTAACAATAGTCATTGGAGCCTGGGGATTGTTGAAGGCAAAATTATTGGTTGATGAAGACATAATAGTAAAAACGAATCTTA
>PCYF01000003.1 GCA_002762915.1 Candidatus Woesearchaeota archaeon CG10_big_fil_rev_8_21_14_0_10_32_9 | reverse complement strand
GTAACCATTGTTACTCCTGTTACAGAAACTCCCGTTTTTGCAAGTACTACAAAATTACCTGCAGTTCCAAGATTTACAACTGTTAGAGTTGATGGTACATTTTGTTGAATCATACCCGAATTTTTTAATCCATCAATTGTCAATATAGTATCGCCTGAACTCTTTGTACAAGTTATTCCATTACTGTCAGTTACCCCATTACAGGATAATAAGAATTCATTAACACCATCACAAGTTACAGATGGAATTGCAGCATCTGCAATATCTTGTACACAAAGCCCATTAAAGCTTGTATTAACATCATACATATAAACTGTTTTTGTACCAACTTGTGATCCCGTAGAATTTATTCCTGTAACTACAAAGTAAGCTGCTCCAGAACTTATTCCGTTGCTTATATTTAAATCACTGAAATTTAATGAGCTTGCATCAAAGTTGTAATTGAAATTAATCACTTGCAATCCATTAGACATTATATTTATAGGATTAGTTCCGCTAACATTCATTCCATTTATTGCATCTACTCCATTAATCGTCACCGTAACATTTGTTAAGGTAGTAGTTATATTCGAAGAATCTCCAATTGTTATTCCCCCTGAAGTTGATGTCGTGAAATTATACACTCCACTCGTATCGCAATTTCCAAGATCATCGCACGAAGTTACATCGAAATAATATGTTGTTGAAGATGTCAAACCAGATAATAATATAGTATGATCCATTACTAAACTACTGTTTGAATCAAAAGTATCAAGATTGAATTCATCAGTTCCGTAACTTACAGTTGAATTAGAGAATACATCTGTTGTCCAATCAATCGTTGCAGTTGTTGTAGTAATAAATGTTGAGGTTACTGAAGATGTGCTAGGCGCAGTATCAACAGGCATCGCTATAGCAGAATTGTCTTGAAGTGCAATAGTTTTTGCTCCCAATATTCTTCCATTCACTGATGCACCTGGTGTGCTTGCAATAAAAGTAATTTCTGTTGTACCAGGTCCCGTAATAACAGTTCCTTCTAAATGAGATTCTTCATGAAGCATCGTTGTTCCACCAACTGCCCAGAAAATTCTGGAAGCCTGACAACCACCTGCTAAAATAATTTGATTAGTAGTAGCAAGATTAAGATCTGTTCCTACCTGAAAGACAAAAACTTCACTAGAATTTCCTTCACAATCTAAAGTTATATCTCCAGTTATATCCAGAGTTGAATCCCAGGAATATACACCTGGTGTAAGAGTTCTAGAAGTAAGAGTTCCTGCCCCTAGATTTAAGTAAGAAGCACCACTTGCAGGCGTATTTTCTCCACCTGTAGCAGCAGTATATGCTGTTCCCAAAGCTAGTATTGCATTATCAACATAAGTTTTACCTGCATCACTATTAGCTGTACCATCTATAGCACAAGGAGTCACAAGACCCGCATCAACTTGCCATATTGTTCCAGTTAATTCTGAACATGCTAATGTAATAAATGTACCACTTGCTGGACTAACACCAATATCTCCAGTAATGTCAACACTAGCACTAGCTGATGTGATTGCTACTTTTGATAAAACTGCAAAATCGCCCGCGGTTCCAAGATCAACCATTGATGCTGGATGTTCCGCACTAACAGTAATCGCCATGATTGTAATAATCATTAGATATACAAACGCAGTTGATAATATTTTTTGTAATAATGTTTTTTTTGATTTCATTTTCATTTCACCTTTTCCGTTATTTTTTTAAAATCGTGATTGTGATAATAATACTGCCCGTTGACTGATTTTTTACAATAAGGACACACAAGCGTTAAACCAATTAATGCGGGCTGCGTTATTTTTTTATTACAATGAGGACACATTATTATTTCCATCTTATTCTTCAACGTATTTTCTAATTTTGCCATTTTTTTACTCCACATTTATTTTCTCAATTTAATTTATGTAAAAATTATAATTATGAAATCAATTTTCTTGATCCTGTAAATTCCTTAAATGAATTAATTGATGTTTCAATTCGACTCGCTTTGATTGCATCCTTAACATATCATTTTCAATTTTTGATAATGAATGATAACAATATCCAATTCTTCTTTCAACCTCCAGCATATTGACATTTTCCATAGTGAAAAACCCCCCTCCAAATTCACTAATTCATATGTTAATTATTTTCGAAAAAATACCCTTTTTCGTCATCTTCATAAACATGCAAATTAAGATCTTCTATCTCCAAAGCTGACAATAAGTCAATATCCTCTGAAGTATACACCTTAAGTTTATTGTCTTCAAAATACATCATTCTCCCACCCCCTTATGCTCACGAATATCTTCCACATCCAACAATCCTCGAATTGTCAGCAACACAAATGTGTACAAACCAGTTTTACAAACATCCCAACTATACCATTTTATCTTACATTAGATATTCTATTGAAGTTCTAATAACCGCTGTAGATATTTTAAAGAAATAAGTAGAAATTGATTGATAATGTCAATCAACCAATAAACAGAAGAAATAGTATTCTTTCTTGTACTGTTACAGTTTAACTATTTGTTTGCATGATTTAAAAACAAATCTCCTGGTGAAAATTCTTTTTTATCAACTATTTCATGCAACAACCCGAGTGGACTATGTGTAATAATTTTGTCCACAGAAAAAGTATATATTCCATTAATTCTAACTTCCTCGCCAAATTTTGTCTGAAGCTCTGAAATGTATTTCTCCTTCTGAACAGTGTCTCTAAACGCCAGAAGTAGTATGTGTGTAGCCTTCTCATCAGCAACCCTATAAGCATCAATTACATATGGCGCCCTACATATTCTTTCTGAGATTTGGTCGTCTGAAAAAGAATTCCACATCTTAGAAGAAAGACGAACAATAATAAATGTTAAGACATTGATCCCTATCTTCTTGAAATCGATAATAGGCATGTAACCTTGAATAATACCACTATTCTCTAATTTTTCTCGTATTTTAAATATCGCTTGCAGAGAAAGATTCATACTTTTAGCAATATCACTATCAGGAATCTTCTTCATATTAAGTATTGCTTTAAGAACTCTTCTATCATTTCCTGTAAGCTTCGGTAACTCTAAATCCTTCTTTTCCATAAACTCTCCCAACTAATTGAACAATACATATCTATAATACCTTCAACATTATCAACTTTTCGGTGTTTAATTACTAGAATCGTCAAATAAGGCTCAACTAGAATAAAAGTGCCTTTTTATCGATTTTCTATCCACATATTTTTTGTGCTTTACGTTTGTTTAATTTTGAACCTTTATTCCTGTTTGGACTTTTCCATTTCCTCTAATCTTCTTTTTGCATTTCTAACTGAAGCACGCATTAGCAACTCATTTTCTTGTCGTAATTGTTTTATCTGTTCGTCTTTTTTACGCAATTCTTCCTGATAATACTTAATGCGTTCAGCAGGTTCCAAAGGTTTTTTTCTCGGAATTTTAATCATGAATCATCCTCAATAGTTCATCAATGTACTCTACATCTTCCTCAAAAATGTGTGCAGAATTACTTATGGTAACAAGATCTCCTTTTATTAATTTAAGTTTTTCTGCAACGTATCCTTGTAAACAATACACTTGGTAAATATTTGCAGGCCAACCAAAAAACAAATCATTACTACGAATATGACAAGAAACATTCAACTTACCTTCTAAAATTCTAAATTGAATGTAAATAATCCCCGGAGTATTCTTGTTCTCAACATCTGAGTCTTTAGAAGGATCATAAAGAACAAGAATTGCGCGCCTACTATGAGGATCTTTTGAAAGTAATGGCAAAATAAAATCATTAATTTGATCAACTTCTTCATTGAAGCTAAAGATTCTTCCCCCATAAGTATATTCATACGCAGGATTTTGAAATGACTTAAACATTATTCCAGCCAATTCATCTTTAGAGGGATAAATCCACTTTTTTTGGGAACTAACTAAATCAATAGGCCCCTCAATATCTGTCGCTTCAGCATTTTTTATTTTTAAAATCAAATTAGTTACTTCTATACAAACGCGTCCATCATTATCCATAAACCTATCGCCAGATTCACGAATAAGTGTAATGGCTTTTTTCCAAATTTTTTTTGTACTGAAGTCGTCTATTTCCATATTACATCAACATTGTTTAGCATTCTCTTTAAATAAAATTGTCTAATGTTAATTCCCCTTTCATTGCTCTAAAATCATATGAAACTAATGGTAAATTAAAATTATTCAAAATGTAATGAAACTCGTTAATAACTTCTTCTGCTGAAAAAGACGGTGCTCTAAAAATTCTCACTCTATCTCCCCCCTTAAATAATCCATACAATGATTCTCTTGTTCGTATATAATTCAAAATCGCTTGAGAATGATAATCATTAATTCCTCTAATTGTGACTTTTCTATAAACTCTAGGACTTAAAAATTCCTTATCAAATCTTCTGAATGCACTTGAAAGAACAACTTTGAAACGAATTGGAATTCCGCACGATTTGAATATAGTTTCTTCTGCTTTACAGAAATCTTCAAGTTCTTGATTTATCATTTTAATAAGAGCTTCAAAATTCTTAAAATCTACGCTTACAGAAGCATCTTCAGATAAATCATAATTCCATAAACGAATATAATTGGAGGAGATTTCAAAAAAACTATTTCTTCCATCCGGATCAATATCTCTTAAAGACTTAAATAAATTATCCGAGCGTTTTCTTTGTTGAGATGTTGCAATCAATAATGCTCTAGCCGACTTTATTAAAATATCTTTTAAATCTGCATAAGATCTTTTCTTCACTAATCTATAAAGATCAATGTACAAACTTGTTTCGGAACTACAAAGAATATAAAAATCCTCATTACGAGATATAGCCCTCCATTCATCATCAGAAAAAGTGTAACATCCTGCACGACCAATCATGTAAGGAGATTCATGAACATCAAGATTCTGAATATTAATTCTTATTTTGTTATCAGAAAAACTTTTTATCAATTGAGTAACAAGTCTAGTTTGATTAAGCATCACTTTAGATTTAGTCTTAAAAATAATAAATATCTTGTCAGGATTTATTTCAGCAAACGCTCTGATAAAATCAGACACCTTTACAGAGTCATTCACTTTAGTCAAATCAATTAGTAAATTCACATATTTGTTGTAGTCTTTTGTGTCAAGATTAACTTTTTTAACAAAATTTGTAAGATCCTCAAATTTCAGCACTTCAATTAATTCTTGAAAATTATTAAGACCAACAACATCATTGTATACAACGTAAAGATCCTCCATTAAAGAATAAAGTTTTTTTATTTCTGTAAAAGACTTTGACTCAATTAACAACGAGTTTATTTTTGTTAGCCAATTAGAATTATCAAATCTCTTTATTATTTCTTCTTGTTCATATTCTTCCAACCCGGTGATTAAAGGAGCTGTTTCTTTGATTGTTGTAAAACTATCAAGAACTTTCTTATACTCAGAATCCTTGTTACTAGGCTCACCATTTTGAGAATTTAATTTAAAGTATTTTTCTCCTTTGCCAACAACTCTAGTTACTTTAAGACATTTTTCTTCTTCAAGCTTGTTAAGATGATACAATAACTTTCGATGAAGACGAGCTTTTTTACGCTTCCCTACTTTTATTAACTCCTGATCTTTTTGGTCATTATGAATAAATTTTTGTATCTCAGAGTATTCTTTTTCAAAAACTTTCGTGACTAGTTCAGACGTAGATTTTTCAACTTCGCTCTTGTTTGCGAAGAATTGCAATATCTTTTGTTCTATTGCATGCATTTATAAAAGAGAATAGTACATAATTTTATAAATTTTCTGAAAGAAGTTAAAAATCAATCATTTTTTATGTTTGTGTCAGAAAAAGTGTGCAAAACTAAGCCTGCAGTATACCTATTTGTATATTGAACGCAATTTTTTGATAAAAAAACCTTTTTGTTTCAGAAAAAATCTGAACGAAACTATTATGTTTCAGAAAAAATGTTTATAACTCTCTCCAGAGTCTTCTTTTAAAAGAAATAGTTGGAGGAAAAACATGATCAAAGAAAAAGAACTAGTACTTTTAAGCCACTTTAGAAACAATTCGAGGATAAGTCTTACCTCCTTGAGCAAGATGACCCACATACCAGTGAGCACAATCTTTGATAAATTGAAATACTATGAAAAAAACGAATTAATAAAAAAACATACAACAATATTAGATTTTAGAAAACTAGGTTATGAGTTAAAAATACAAATACTAATAACTGCAAAACGAGATAATAGAGATGAACTACAAAAATTCTTAATAAGCTATTCTAGAGTAAACACAATTTACAGAATTAATAATGGATACGATTTTTTAATAGAAGCCTATTTTAAAAATATGCAAGAACTAGACGAATTCATGCAAAAACTAGATCTATACGAACCTGCTGAGAAAAAAGAATTTTTCGTAATGGAAGATATAAAACGAGAAGAATTCTTAACTAATAAAAAAAATATAGGTGTATTAAATTGAAAATTTAACAACAATAGTCCTAACAAATAGAAGAAACATGAATAACTTTTATATATAACCTATATGTCTTTTCATTTATGATTTGTTTTATTGCAATGATAGTATTTGGAATACTAGGAATATTCAGTGCAAAATATAGAATAATTGCAAAAGAAGCGGCAGACTGTGTTTTTAAAAGATTAACTTTAAGAAAATGTGACTCTGGTCTAGATAAAAGATTAAAAAATCAAATTTCTGGAAAACTTGCAAAGAAAAAACCTAAACTTGCAAGATTTTTATATAAATATTTTGAAGTGTTTAGTTGGGCATTAATCATCCTCCTAGTGTGGTCCTTAGTTTCTTTAGGAATAGGATTATACAATTATGCTACTTATGGAAACTGCAATGGTCCTCAAAACTCTAATGATTTTTGTATATTTGACCCTTCAGGATCAAACTCGCAATATTCAGGAATAGCACCACAATTTGAAGGTGAAAAAGTAATTCCTTCTGCCGGTCAAGATCCTAGCATAGGCCCACAAGATGCTAAAGTAACAATAATAGAATTTGGATGCTTTAGTTGCCCATACACAAAAAACGCTGAATCTACAGTTCAACAATTAATAAAAGAATATGAAAATGAAAGTGTTAAATTTGTTTTCAAAGCATATCCTTTACCGACTCATCAAGGATCTGGTGCATCCGCACTAGCTGGAGAATGTGCATATCAATCAGGAAAATATTTTGAAGCCAGAGAATATTTGTTTAGTAATAACTACGCTTTAAATGAATATTCTACTTATGAAACATTAGCAAACACATTCGGACTTAACAGCACAGAGTTTTTTGAGTGCATGAATTCCAATCAAACAAAAGATCTCGTCTTGCAAAGTATAGATGAAGGAAATAAAGCACATGTTTATGGAACTCCAACATTTTTTATTAACAATGAAACAATTGTTGGTCCAAAAAATATAGATGTTTTTGAAAATGTAATAAATAAAGAATTAGCTAAATAAATATTTCAAAATTCAAAGTATTTTAGCAAACTTTAAGCATAAAAATATTTGTTCTTTTCTTGATCGTACATCAAATTGTCCTGATCGCTTAAAACAAATGATAGAAGAAGATGTGCAATTTCCTCGGGCGACTTCATTATTTTCAATTTCTTTTTCAAATCAGATTTACTAACCCCGTGTCTTGATACCGCGGTATCAAAAGGACCTAACGCTGCAACTTTCACACCGACATTTTTTGTTTTTCGTAAAAGCGTAGCCATATCAATTAACGCACTCTTTGATAAAGAATAAATTGCAGGATTAGGATTAAGATAAGCACCATGTCTTGAAGAGATAAAAAGAACAACGCTTTTAGAAGATAATTTTTCATGACTAGTTTTTAGAGTTAACCACGGCCCTTTCACATTAACATTCATCAATAAATCATATTCTTCTTCTGATACCTCAAATAAATTTCCTCTCGCCATAACTCCCGCATTACAAATCAACAAATCAATTTTTTTTAAGTTATTCATAGCTTTTTTTATTTGAGAAGAATTTATTATATTACAAATAGAATAATTTACACCTTTTATTTTTTCTTTCGGGACAACAATGTCCAAAGATGTAACATTTGCTCCAAGTTCAGAAAGTAATTTACCCAGGGCATATCCAAGACCATTACTTCCTCCAGTAATAACTACCGTTTTATTTTTGAACATGAACCAACATTATTAGTGTAGTTTAAAAATATTATTACTTACCCAATCAACACCCTATTAATTACTAGAAAGAATAAGAACAGAATTTGATTCAAGATTTAGAGAAATATCGCCCTTTTCAAAGACGTAGCTTGTATTTGTAAGAATATCATAAACTTGGTTATTTAATACATCTTCATCTACGTAGTCAAAAGTCATATTATTCTCTCCTGCATTGATAAATACAAAAACAGACTCATCTTTGTATTGTCTCTTAAAACCAAAGGTTCTATGTTCATCATTTACATAAATAAATTTAAACTCTCCAATAGATACAGCAGAACTATTATTTCTAAAATTAATTAAAAACTTGTAATAATCAAATAAATCCGTTCTAAAATAAACGTCGCTTCTTTCGAAAGAAGATTGATTTGGCAAGGTTTGCTCTGGAGAATAATTTAACTCTTCCCAAACCATAGGTTTTCTTGAATCTGGATCATTTGCACCCCACATTCCTGCTTCATCCCCATAATAAACCATTGGCGCTCCTGTAAATAACATCTGAAATGCAACTATTATTTTCAATTTTTTTAAATCTAAATCATTCGGCCCTGAAACATTATATAAAGGATTTGAAGCTTTTGATAAAGAAAAGAACTCTCCATTATTTCTAAATTCACCTATATTTTTGTTAATTATTCCCGAGAGTATTCTTTGAGAATCGTGACTATCAAGTAAGTTTTGCTGAAGATTAACAGAATCATTGCCTATAGTTTCCAACAAATGCTCTAAATCAAAAACAAATTTAGACGCATTAACTCCTTTTTCCTCATTAATAAAAAAATCATAAACCGAAAAAGCAAAATTATAATTCATAACTGCATCAAACTCATTTCCTTGCAAATAATACGATTCTTGCTCAGGAGTCCCCCAAACTTCCGCAACTAAGTAAGCAGAAGGATTAATATTTTTTACATAGCTTCTGAATTTTTTCCAAAAACTATGTTTAACTGAAAATGCAACATCAAGTCGCCAACCATCTACACCATCCTCAAATCTCCCATCAGAATTAGGATCCATCCATCTATTTACAGAATCAAAAACATATTTCTTCGGCCCGTCAACTAAGCCAAATTCATCTTCTCGCCACTCAGGAAGATAAGGAATATTTGCCCAACCTGCATAAGTAAATGGAATTCCAATAGAATTTGTTTTATTCCACTCATAAACATCAAACCAATCAGCATACTTTGAGTTTTGACCATTAACAATTAAATCTTCAAATGCAAAATTGTGAATGCCGACATGATTAAACACTCCGTCAAAAATTATTTTCATATCTCTCTTATGAACTTCTTCTATTAATTTTACTGCAAGAAGATCTGCTTTTGTCCAAACCCAAGTTGAAGAATTACCTGGATCTTCAGACTCAATTAATTTAATATCTCCTTCAGGATCAGGACCAAAATAAGGATCAACATGATGATAATATGTTGAATCATATTTGTGCATCGATGGTGCTTCAAATATCGGATTTAAGTAAATGGCCCCAACTCCTAATTCCTTCAAATAATCCAACTTATCAATTATGCCTTGAAGATCTCCACCATATCTTCTTCTAATGACATTATAGTCAAAATCTTCACCAGTGCTTAATTCTTTTGGAGTAAGTCTGTACCACTCAGACGTCCACTCGGAAATCTGCCACTCTTTTGACTCAAAACCGGAATGTTCAGACATAACATAATCTTTAATTGGATCATTAGATGAATCTCCATTGTTGAAACGTTCCGGAAAAACCTGATACCACACTAGTCCTTTTGCCCAATCAGTATTTTTTTGAGGCATATGATTTAAAAAAAAGATAAAGCATAAAATTAGAATTAATATAAACCCCGTCAACATAGTCCATCTAATCTTTTTCACACAACTTCTCAAGACTTCCTATATAAAAATTTAATTAATGAACCATTAGTGATATCTCAAAACAAAAAAGTATTAAAATATAGTACTCCGCTTAAACAAAATGGGCTTCGATGTACAAAAAATCAGACAAGATTTTGCAGTTCTTAAGAAAGACATAGTATATTTTGACTCTTCTTGTGTAAGCTTGAAACCGATACAAGTGATAAACGCGATGAATGAATACTATGCCGAGTTTCCTGGTTGTGGAAATAGAAGCAATCATAAGTTTGGAAGAGAAGTAACAGAACGAGTTGAATTAGCAAGAAGAAAAGTTGGAAAATTTCTTAGCACAAAAAGATCTGAAGAAATCATATTTACAAAAAACAGCACTGAAGGCTTAAATCTTGTTGCAAACTCATTTAAGTTTTCAAAAGGAGATAAAATTCTAATAAGCGACAAAGAACACAATAGTAATCTTATTCCTTGGCAAATTCTTGCAAAAAACAAAGGACTCATTCTTGACACATACAAATTTGGAGATCTTGAATCATTTAAACAACACGCAAAAAATGCAAAACTTATCTCTTTTGTTCACACCAGCAATCTTGACGGATCAACACAAGACGCTAAAGAACTAATAAAAATTTCTCATGATTTTGGTGCAAAAGTATTAGTTGATGGTGCTCAAAGTGCTCCTCACAAAGAAATAAATCTAAGAAAACTTGATGCAGATTTCTTTGTTGCATCAGGACATAAAATGCTTGGACCCTCCGGAACAGGAATTCTTTATGGAAAAAAAGAAGAATTAGAAAAATTATCGCTATTTGTCGCAGGCGGTGAAACGGTAAAAGATTCTACATACAAAAATTTTGTAGTTGAAGATATTCCTTACAGATTCGAAGCAGGATTGCAAAATTATGCAGGCATAATTGGTCTAGGCGCAGCAACAGATTATCTACAAAAAGTTGGATTAAGCAACATAGAAAAACATGAAATAAACTTAAATAAAAAACTAACCGAATCACTTCTAAAAATAAAAGGAGTAAATATTTTGGGGCCCACTTCTTCAGAAAAAAGAGGAGGCATAACAAGTTTTAACATAAATGGAATTGATCCTCATGATATTGCATTACAACTAGATTCATCTGCAAATATAATGATACGTTCGGGATACCACTGCTGCCACTCTTGGTTCAACGCCAATAAGGTTCCTGGAAGTGCACGAGCCTCACTTTATCTTTACAACACAGAAGAAGAAGTAAGATTATTCATAAAGTCATTGGAAACCGCTCTGAAAATTCTAAAATAAACTTTCAATTAAAATTTAAAAAATTCTTAGAACTTAGTAGCAATAGCTTCTGCAAAATATTCATTACTAGGAATTATTTCAAATGGTTTAGCAATTGGTTCAACTGTTAATTTAGCTCTGTTTTTCTGTAAATCGAGATCTCTAAAGTATCCTGCGGCTCCGAGCACATTTCTTACGTAACTCTTTGTTCCACCTAACATTTTTTTCTGGAAATATTGCGCAGTAAGTTCAGGAGTAATTTCGTTTCCAAAAGTTTTGTACGCACCTCTCATCAAATCCATTGTTCTTCCCGGTCCTGCAATGTAGGAATAAGGAACTGCTTCTGGAGGAAGATTTGATTCTAAAACAGAATAGTTTCCAAATGTTTCTTCTTGTAATTTACAATCAAATGAAACTGCTCTTAATAGATCATCCCACTTTATTATATTATTAATTTGCAAACTTAATTCAGGATTGTCTAAAACTTTGTTTACTCTTATTCCGCTTCCAGGAAATTTACCATCATATTGTTTTAGCACCATTAATGCCACAGGCATTCTTTGTATGTACCAATCTAATTCTTTAGCCCTATATTCCTTAGTTCCTTCTCTTGCAGAAATTGCTTGTTTTAATCCAGGTTTAAAATTCCATTGAGACCAATCAGTTACAAAGTAATCTACAAAGTCTTTATTCAAAAGAGAATCTAATGAAGCTTCTGGGATGACTTCTTTAATTTTTTTAATATCATATGTTACTCTGTCTCTTTTTTCTTGATATGTTCCTGGAAGAATTTGCATTAAACCTCTTGCGCCGGCGTAAGAAACTCTAGTTGGGTGTCCATTGTTTTCATTTAACATAGTTCCCCAATTTTGAAATTTTGGAATTCCTGTTTTTTGATACACATTTTCTACTAAAGATTCGTATTTTGGCATTTTTGTTTCAACAAAAGAACCAAGATTATTCTTGATGAATCTATCATTCATATTTAGTTCATGATTATTAAGCTCGTAATTTGATAATTTCAAAAATAAATTATCTGGTTGTCTTAATTCAGCCAGAGCATCAACTGTTTCTACTTTACTTTCAGAGGTTGTTTCTTTTTTAATTATCTCTCCTCTTGTTGGAGAAAATGCAGCGAGATTTGCAGCTAATAACAAGTATATCAAACCTTGTTTTAAGCTCCCTTTTAATTCAAATTTGTTGTTTAAGTTCATCATGTTTAATCGCATAGTTGCATGAGCTCTTTTTTGTTAAAAAAGCTGTTTTTGAGCTTCTTTTGAATATTCGCTAATATTAACTCTAACAGAATTTAATTTCAAGCGAGTTCTAACTATATAAATATTTCTCTTGGGAACAATATAAATGTTCTACAAAATATATATCAAAGAATATAAATCTCTAAAAATAAAACAAATTAAAAACATATAGAAAAAGAAAAAACAATTTGGAAAAAATATGAACCCTAACGAAGAAAATTGTATATTTTGTAAAATTGCAAAAAAAGAAATCCCTTCAGAAATAATAAATGAAGATGAACTATTTATGACCTTTGTAGATATAAAACCAATAAACAAGGGACACTTACTAGTCATACCGAAAAAACATTCTAGAAATATTTCTGAAATGATTGACCCAGAATTAAGCAAATACCTAGCATTTGTGAAAGAATCCGCAGAACAAATGAAGACGTCTCTTGGTTGTGACGGTTACAACATCGGAATGAACAATGAACCAGCAGCAGGACAAATAATATTTCACTCACACTTTCACATCATACCAAGATACAAAGATGACGGTTTAACTTCTTGGCCAGACAAAGAATACGAAGAAGGAGAACTAAAAAAATACGCAGAAAAAATAAGAAAAAAATAATTAATTCTTGTTAGCTTTCTTAAGCTGATTCTTAATATACCCATTAACTGTTTCATCAAGTCTTCCCAAATCATAATACTTATCATCCCAAGCAACAAGCCCCTTGAATGAAGGCATCACTTCTAAAGTTTGTTTCATTTCTTGCTGAACTATCTTTCTATATGAATCAATACCTTGTGGCACAGTTCTCAAACCGCTCTCATAAAATTGTTGAGTTGCATCTTTTGTTACAACGTGTCTAACAACGTTAGCCATAACTGTTGCATATTCTGCAACCCAAGGATTAACTTCCGCTTTCAAAAACTCATGAACTTGTTTAACTTCATTCATCATACTAATGAATTCAGGTGCTCTTCCAATCTCAGTTATTTCTTTAGGAACATTAAATCCTATTACATTATATGTTGAGACTTGTTGTCTGTCCCCTCTCTGTCGTTGAAGATCTCTGTATGCACCTATGTCATAAATTCTTTCAAAAGTCATCGCGCCAATTTCTACTAATTTTGGATAAATATCCTGAGCTGACTTTCCTGCTAAAAAAGTTTCTGCAATCTTTCTCTTATCCTTAATAGACAACCCTGAAACATGAGTCTTCAAAGATTTCATTGTGTATTTATTTTCTGTTGAGGAAAATAAAATACTTGCAAGAACCCAATTCTCTAAATCAGGAGTTGAAGCAATAAGCTTTGAATATTCATCATAATGTTTATATTCAAATTCTTCGTGATCAATTTTAGAACCTATAAGTTCTTCAAACAACGAATTAATCTTTTCTGGAAGGTTTTGATAAAACTCGCTAGCATTTCCATACTTCATTAAGTTAGGACTAAGTTTCATTGCTTCTGTCTGTGCAGCTTTACCAATTAATTGCATCTCCCAAAAAGGTGAAGATTGCCATTGCGTAAGTTGATCCTGAAATCGTCTAGTATTAAGAGTTACTCCTAACGATGTAGTCATGTTTTGAGGAATAAGATATCTTGCAACATCAAATGCTTTTCCTTTGATTATACTGCTCCACGCATTATCTGGAAGACCTGCACTGCTGTCTTTCAACGCTTCTTTTATTTTTTCATCCGCTTCAGATCTTAAATTAGCAAATTTTGCATCAAGATGAGCAAGCAATTCAGAATTAACAAACTCATACAATGAAATTAATTTGTCTCCAAGCTCAGACAAAACAGGTTCATATTTTGTTCCTTTAATTTCAAGAGGAACTCCTAAATTTTCTTTCTTGAAAGGTAACGCTCTAGTTGATTGCTCTTGATATGCACCTTCTCTAGCGGCTTCAAGAAATTTTGTAGATCTTTGACTTACTCCCTCAAAACACATTCTAATAATATCGGAATCTCTTAATGAAGCGTGACCATAATTAACACCGTACAATTCAATAAACTCTCCTGCTCGTTTATTCAACTGACCAATCAAAGCTTTTCTTTTAGAACCCAGTTCAAGAGATTCTACCAACGCAACAACACCACTTGAAAATGCCTTTGCTTCCTCATCAGTTTCAAAACCTACTTGTTCCAAAGATTTAATTAAAGTTGTATCTGCAAAGTTAACACTTTGAGCCATCTTTCTTTCACCTGAAACTAAATCCGCAATGAACTCCGTAGTAAAATACTCTGGCTTTGAATCGCGTCCTTGTGCTTTCAACTTATCAGCAGTTATCTTCATGTCCTCAAACAATTTTAGAAGTCTATCTCTTGCAGTTAAACTGCTTCTCGCATATTGTCCCATAAGTAACGCCCATAATTGACTAGGCATATTATCAGTTGCAGCATAAATATTTGAATCAGTATTTGTAAAGAAATATTCGAGAACTGTTTTCTCAGCATCTGAATAATCCTGTCTTCCCCTAATAACACCCATGCTTGAGAATCCTGGTTTTAAATTTCCAACATCGTCAACCATTCCGTCAATATAAATACGCGGAAGAATTGTATTAAATTTTGAATTATGAAATTTAGTCATATTACTGTCTCCCCCACCCCTGTTACTAAAATAGAGAAAATGAACTCAATACTAATGGAAGCGTTGTATCATTTTAATATATTACTGAAAAAAATAGAGAAAAGGCGTTGTAGACCCCTTAATCACAACTCTCAAGAAATTTATATCTTTCCAACAAGGTCTAACCCTGGTTTAAGCGTTTTTCCGCCAGGAGACCAATTTGCAGGACAAACTTGACCAGGATTCTCTCTTACAAACTTGCTCGCCTGTAATTTTCTAAGAATCTCATGAGCATTTCTACCAATACTATTGTCGTGAACATCCATGGCTTTTAGAATTCCATCAGGATCAACAATAAAACTTCCCCTAAAAGACAAACCCTCTTCATCAATATAAGTATTGAATTGTTTACAAATTTTTCCAGTAGGATCTGCAACCATAGGATATTTGATTTTTTTTATTGCTGAAGAAGTATCGTGCCACGCCTTGTGAACAAACACAGTATCTGTACTTACACTTAAAATTTCTGCACTTTCTTTTTTGAATTCTTCATAAAGATTTGCAGCATCTTCTAATTCAGTTGGACAAACAAATGTGAAATCTGCAGGATAAAACAAAAGTATAACCCACTTTCCTTTATAATCAGACAATTTTATTTTTTTTATCTCTTCGTTTTGAAAAACTTCTGCTGAAAAATCTTCAACTTTTTCCCCAATTTTTACCATATACATCCCCCCTTTGTTTAATTAAGAAAAGAAACAACTATTAAATAATTTGTTAAAGATAAAATGTAATTAACTAAAACTATACTTAGCTAACGTAAGGATACGAATCACTTCCTACCCCGATCCAATATTCAGGCGTTGTGTTACTCGAGAAAGGCACATCCGCTCCAGAATCTGCCCAATGATCTCCATCTTGATCAACTAAATCATAAACAGAACTAGCGCCCGCTCCAGAGTTAAAATAATATCTGTTACCGGTTAAACCATTAACAAAAACGTTCGCTGAATTTTCATTGCTTATCCATTGAGCTCCTTTCAAATAATTATTATAAAATAAATTATCATAAGATGCTTCGTTCAAATGAATTGCAACATTCTGACTTGAAGTTATTTGATTATTAGTGAATATCAATCCGTGACTGCCAGCACTTGCGTGCATATATACTGCAGGAACATCTCCTGTTGCAGTAATTAAATTATTGCTGAAAGTTCCTCCAGAAGCGGCACCATAAAATACTAACGCCCCAAAATTGTCACCCTCAAAAACATTATTTGAAAAAGTACTTCCACTCAAACTTCCTGAAAGTTGAGCTCCAATTCCAGAATCTCCCTTGAAAACATTTGCAACAATAGCTGAGGACTCTAGGGATGTAACATAAATTCCTGGGAACAAATTGGATGTTTGAGCTTGATTATTACTAAGAGTATTAGAAGAACCGCCATCAATCCAAAGAGCAGTTTTAGAAGAGGATAAAATAATATTATCCGAAAAAGTCGAGCCAGATAAACTTTTCAGGTACAACACAAAATTATTTCCTGCCCTCTGTCCTGATTGAATAAAACTATTACTAGAAATTGAAGAATCAGATAAACTCATAATAACATTAGTATAATAATTGTTTGTATCTACAACAAAAGAATTTGCTCTTATCTCATCATTACTACCGCCATCAATATACAACGCAGTTCCAGAACCGCTGATTGAGTTCGATTCAATTAAACTATTTGATACTGATTCCAAATGAAGACCATAACCTCCAGTTATTGAATTAATCGAATTAGAATTTATGGTTAAAGAATTTCCAGAAGTTGAACTTATTCCGGTTCCGAAGTTGACAATAAAACAATTTCTTACAATGTTTCCAGTTCCCAAAATACTTACAGCGCTACCAGATCCACTTCCGCTAATACTTTTTCCCTTACAATCCAAAGTAACACTATCCGCATTAATATTAAAACAAGAAGAATTAGAAACAACTGAATTTTCTAAATTATACGTGTTCCCTGATTGAAATGAGGATGTACAAGAAGAAACATTTAGCGTTTCATTAGCCAGAACTATAGGTGCTTGAACTGCTTGTTGAACAAAATCAGAAGGAATAACCGTACCAACAACTCTTACAACCCCTTCCCTAACAAAGTCATAATTTTGTCCCGGTTCGCGATAATAAAAATTTATTACCATCTTAACTTTTGAATAATCAACTAAATTAATTTCTCCACAACTAATAGTAAAAATGCCATCTTGCTCTTCAGAACCAGATAAAGTACAATTAGACACTGAGTCTTTATGAGAAATTTTTGCAGAACTAAAATTCATATCTCCTAATTTGTTTTCTAGCGAGATTGATTGATTGCCGTTTGAAATTTGAAAACCTGTACAAACAAATCCCTGAGAAGCAAAACAACTATCATTTATTTTATCAGTAACTGTAGTAAGTCCAAAATAAACGAGCGCAGCCACAACTATCAAAACTATAAGAAAAGACCAACCGTACGTCGTGGTAAATTCTAAAGCAGACTGTCCTCTTTTTTGTATTTTCTGTAACAAAGTGTATCCATAAATATTCGCTTTAAAGAATATATAAATCTACCTGTTTTTATTATACGTTGTTAGAATAATAATATACTATTAGAAAAATAGAATATACTCAACAAATTCAATTCATGAATGGATGAGAATCTGATCCTGATCCTGTCCAATAAGCTGAAGCAGCATCACTTGATACTGGAACGTTTGTCCCTGAATCAGCCCACCCATCAGCATTACCATCAACAAAATTTAATACAGTTGATGCAAAAGCACCATTAACCAACCTATATTTATTTCCATGACCATTGTATTCAAATAAATTTCCAGAATTTCCATTATTAACCCATTTTGGACCTTTTATTATGTTCTCATAAAATTTATTTGTGTTTGATTGAGCATTTAATGAAATTACATAATTGCTACTTGCCATGAATGTGTTTCCTGCAAAATTTATGTATTGAATAGGATAAGTCGCATAAGAGAATAATGCTGGCACATCTGTTCCAACACCCTCGAAAGTATTTCCTGAAAATGTAGCAGTGCTTGGATTATTCATTCCTCCATAAAATACAACACCTCCGAGTATACTCCCCCTCCAACTGTTTCCAGTAAATGTTGTTCCAGCAATATTTCCTCCAATCTGAGCACCCAAACCAGGATTGCCTACAAATGTATTACTAGAAATAGTACACCCCGTACAATCACTAAGTAATGCCATAGCAACATATGTTCCTGTGGTTGTTCCAGAATTTCCAGACAAAACCAAATTTGATCCGCCAGAGAACCACAAAGCAGAACCTTTTGAAGTTGTAACAGTATTTGAAGTAACAGAGGAATCATATATACTTGCAAGTCTAAGACCTGCATGCCATCCTTCATTACCTCCTTGAAGCCCAGTTCTAACAATAGTATTTCCACTTATGCTGCTACTTCTTATAGTATTTAACGAAACTACATTATACAAAGAATTTGAATCAGATACAGTTCTAAATGTATTACTTGAAAGAGTTAATTCATTAATATTTGATCCATAAAATGCAGTTGCCCCACCATTAACTGAATTTCCTGTAACTGTTAATTGAGTCAATGGACTTCCTGCTGCATAAACTCCATACTCGCTAGTTGAAGTTCCAGTAGTTACTGTGTTTTGATTAATTATAACTCCTGGAGTTCCACCAGATCCTACAGTGATTCCCCTCTGAAATCCTGCATTAATCACACAATTTTTAACAGTAACTCTTGCTGCATTAATATTTACCCCAAATCCACCGTTACCAGATATCGTGTGTCCTTTACAATCAAGAACAACATCTGCTTGATTTATATCAAAACAATCAGTTCCAGCAGAAGAAATTACATCTGCAGATAAATTATAATTTGATCTTGATTGAAATGAATACCCACATAAGTCTATTGTTCCATTTTCAGGAACTCCTGAAGATCCTGCATCTACTCCAGAATCATTACCAGAATTAGCACCAGTATCACCAACACTAGCAACAACTTGAGTACTCACAGACTTTGCAAAACTCGCTCCACTTTCAGGTTTATAATATTTAAAATCAACAGATAATTTTTCTTTAGAACCGCCAATCATATCAGTATTATTACATACAATAGTAAACTCTCCTTCTGGAGCAACCAGTGTAGAACTTGAAACACAACCAGTTCTTACTTCATTTAAAGACATAGATGGATCTGTAACCGAAGTTGTATAACCTAATTTATTCTTGAATTTAAATGTTTGACCTGAATCTTGAACTTGAACATCTTCACAAGTAAATCCTGGTTGAGTAACACATCTCTCAGAAACCCAAGTGCCCGGATTCAAAACACCAAAATAACTCAAAACTCCTATTAAAACTAATACAACAAGAAATGCCCAACCATAAGTTACTAAAAACTCCATAGCTCCCTGACCTTTCTTTTTTGTAAACATTTCATAGCCTTGTATTTCTAGATTTTTAATCTTTTCGTTTAAAAATTTCCAAAACTATTTTAAAACAAAACTTTATTCTTATGTGTATGAGAAATAGAATTATGATTGTGAAGAAAGATAAGTGCAACCCCGAGGGCTGCGGCGGCTTCCTCTGCATGAGAGTTAGCCCTAGCAATCGCGCTGGAAAAGAAGCAATCGTAAAAGACACAGATGGAAAAGTAAGGGTAAATGAAAACGTTATAACAGATGCAGATAGAATCGCGGCAAACAAATGCCCATTTGAAGCATTACAAATGATAAATCTTCCTGAAGAATTAAATCAGGATCCAATTCATAGATATCCTCCAAACGGATTCGCATTATTTAAATTACCAATACCAATATTTGGGAAAACAGTCGGAATAATAGGAAGAAATGGAATAGGAAAATCCACCGCAATGAAAATTCTTGGAGGATTACTAAAACCAAACTTCGGAGTTCCAGGAAAAGAAGCAACATCAAAAGAATTAATAGACAGATTCAAAGGAACAGAAGCACAAATATTTTTTGAAAGACTATCCAAAGGAGAAATAAAAGTATCTTACAAACCACAACACGTTGACCTTATTTCTAAACAATTCTCAGGAACAGTAAAAGAACTACTAGAAAAAGTAGATGAAAAAAAAGAACTAGAAATGATTTCTGAAAAATTAGAATTAAATCAAATTCTTGATCACGATGTATCAAAAATATCCGGAGGAGAATTACAACGTGTTGCAATTGCAGCAACAGTTCTCAAAAAAGCAAACCTATATTTATTCGACGAACCAACTTCATACTTAGATATAAAACAAAGAATCAAAATAAGCAAATTCATAAAAGAATTATCTAACGAAGAAACAGCGGTTCTCGTAATTGAACACGATCTCATAATACTTGATTACATGACTGACTTAATTCATTTAATGTACGGAGAAGAAGGAGCATTTGGAATTACAAGTCTTGCAAAAACAACTAAATCAGGAATAAACACATACTTAGAAGGATACATACGCGACGAAAACATGCGATTCAGAGATCACGCAATAAAATTCGACAAAAATCCTCAAGAAAAATCAAATAAAGAAGAGTTACTTGCAACGTTGGATTCATTAAAATACAAAGTGGGATCATTTTCACTTGAAATAAATTCTGGAGAGATAGAAAAACATGACGTTGTTGGAATTCTGGGAGAAAACGGAATAGGAAAAACAACTTTTGCAAGAATAATTTCTGGGGAAATCAAAAAAGAAATAATAAGCAACAAAACAAATAAGGATCTAAAAATTTCATATAAACCGCAATACTTAGAAAAGAATGATTTGCCAGTAATTGCGTATCTTAAAGACGCACTCAAATATGACTTACAATTAATTCGCCCTCTTCAAATTAAACCTTTGTTCAGTAAAACTTTAAATGAATTATCAGGAGGAGAACTCCAAAGAGTAGCAATAGCAAAATGTTTAAGTGCAGAATCAGACTTATTCTTATTAGACGAACCTTCAGCATATCTTGACGTAGAACAAAGATTAAGCATTTCAAAAATAATAAAAGAAATGATGATAGATAAAGGAAAAGCAGCACTAATAATAGATCACGATTTATTATTCATTGACTTCTTATCTAAAAAAATACTTGTATTCGAAGGAACACCTGCAATTAACGGTTTAACAAATGGTCCTCTCGGAATGGAAAAAGGAATGAATCACTTCTTGAAAGGATTAGACATTACATTTAGAAGAGATGAAGAAACTCACAGACCAAGAATAAACAAACCAGACAGTCAAAAAGATAAAGAACAAAAATCATCAGGAAATTTATATTACAAAGCATAATGAAAAAACTTGAAAACATAATAATTGTACTTTCTTTTTTATTATTTCTTATAATAACTCCCGCGTTAATAATTTCTTTAAGCGAACAAAATTTAAGCAAACAAATGCAAAACGCAAATGTTTATTCTAACTTAAATGAAACGAAAGCAAATGTTCTTCTTGAAAACATTTTAAGTTTTTTTAACAACAAAGAAGACTTATCAATTCAATTTACTGAAAACGAAAGAGAACATATGCAAGATGTTAAAACAATATTCAATCTGCTTAAATGGATAAATCTTTTCGCATTCATTTTAATCCTGTGTTATTCCTCGGATGCGTTATTAAAAAAGAAAACAAAAAAACTTCTCGAGATTGTAAAACTTAGTTCTATGCTTGTGTTAATAATTTCTTTAATAAAAATAATATTTTTAATAACACTATTTCAAGAAATATTTACAATCTTTCATTTAATATTTTTTCCACAAGGCAACTGGATGTTTCCAGCAAATAGTTTGTTAATAACACTCTTTCCGCAAACATTCTTTGTAACCGTAGCAATTCAAATGTTTCTTTTTATAATAGGAGTAAGTTTAGTCATTCTGGGAGTTTGTTTAATATTTGAAACTAAAAAAAATACAAAAAATAAGAAATATACTAAATAAAAGAAAAATTATTTAGCAACAATTAACGTGCTAGTTAATTCTACTCCATCTCTCTTTCTTACTTTATCCATGACGAAAGTTGCAATTGCATCAGGATTCTCTCCTTTTATTTTAAGAATTAAATCCCATTCCCCAAATAAAATATGCGCATCCTCAACTTCAGGCATATCTAAAAATTCATTTAATATTTCTCTCTCGCTTGCATCAACAAGACTCAACAAAACATATGCATTCATTTTCTTCACCTCAATTAATTTTTCTAACAAATGATAAAAAAGCAGTATGACCAAAATCTTTCGTAACAGGTCTTAAAACTTTATCTTTAACACTCCACTCTCGCTCTATAATTTCTATTGTTTTCTCATGCAACATTTTTTTATTCAACTTCAAAACAGTTTCTTGAATTTGAGTAATATTCGGAGCATAAATAACAAGATATCCTCCTACTTTCAAAACATCATAAGCAGAGTCTAATGCTCTCCAAGGCTCAGGAACATCGAGAGTGAAAACATCATAAGTATTATTCTTATTTTTGAATTCCTCTTTATTGTACACATCGCCCTTAGCATAAGTTACATTATCAATTCCTAATAACTTTGCATTCTTTTTTGCAACTTCAAGATTTTTATCCTCAACATCAAAACTATCAACTTGTTTAGCAATCTTTGCAAGAAAACAAGACAATGCTCCAGAACCCGCGCCTGCATCAATAACCTCGCTATCTCTATTTATTCCGGTATTAGCAATAATTGCACCAACATCTTTAAGAGTGATTATCTGAGCTAATCTTTTTATTTTTTTATAATTGTCAAGAAAAACCGGATCAAAAACATAAAATGTATCTTTTCCAGATCTCAGCTCTGATCCCTTAATTGTTTTCGCCTTTATAGAACCATAATTATAATTAAAATCAGAATCAGACTCCACATAATACTTTTCTGATTTATTCAGAATAATCTTTTTACCCGTATCTGGATCTTCCGTAGCTCTAGGAAGTCTTATTAAAACCTTTTTCATACCCTTAGAAACACCCTGTATTTTATAAAATTTTATAAATAAAACTATACTTCGCAGAGATTAAGGGTCCGTAGCCTAGCCTGGATAGGGCGACAGCCTTCTAAGCTGTAGATCGAGGGTTCAAATCCCTCCGGACTCGCCATTTTTTATTTCTAAGAATTAATGAAGTCTCGTATAAGTTCAATTGATTCAGAAACATTAGTTTTAGTGACTTTAATCAATAAATCACATTCATTTTTTATCGGTTCAGAAAATCCGGGTTCCCAAACTTTCAAAAAATTCTCTACCCACTTTGTAGCATTATTCTCGTCTCTTTTCTTTAATCTTTTCAGAATAACTTCTCTCTCTTCCACAACATAAACAATAATTACAGGCAATAAAATATTTTTTTCTTTAAAGAACTTTTTCATTTCATTTCTTTGTTCCTTAATCTTGCCATACCCGTCAATAATAAAAGATTTTCCTCTCGCGGCAAGTTCTTCCATTAATTCGTCTGACGCAACTTTCACAACACGATTAACTGAAGAAATCTTCTCATTAGAATAAGATTTGTCTGCGTCCCTATACTCAAATATGTTTTCTACCAAAAAATCTCTAATATCATCTTTATTAATATGCGAAATTCCGAGCTCTTTTGTCAGTCTCTTGGCAAAAGTTGATTTTCCAGAGGCAGGATGGCCCACCATTCCTATTATTACTTGACGCATACACCCCCCAACACTCAAGATAAATAAATAATTTCTCTTTTTTGCACGCCCACCCAAGTCATAACTTCCACTCAACTTGAAGTTTAACCAACATATTTATAAGATGTCATCTTCCTAAATGAAAGAGTTGCTAAACAATGCAATTCTCAAAATCAAAAAAAAGTTAAAAAAATAAAAACTATAAAAAAAGAATAGGTGAAATAAAATGGAAATAAAACACGCAATATTCGGATTAATAATTTTTCTTTTAACGGCACTAGTTATAACTGGTTGCCAACCAACTACAATTAACGAAAACTCTGATGTAAAAACATTAACATTTTCCTCAACAGAAGAATATCAAGCTTTTGTAAAACTACATGAAAATACTTATGGCAGCTATTATCGTGGTGGCGGTCTTTTAGACAACATAGATGTATCCTTGATTAAAGCAGAAACATCAGCAGATTCTGGCGCATCCGCAGGCGCAAGCAACGAGTATAGTGAAACGAACAATCAAGTTGCAGGAATAGATGAAGCAGACATAATAAAAACAGATGGCGAATATATTTACACAATATCTGGAAACACACTCTTTATTGTAAAAGCATACCCTGGAGAAGATGCAGAAGTAGTTCTTAAGAAAACATTCAATGAAAGTTCTATTTCAAATCTTTTTGTTTCAGGAGATAAGCTTGTAATAATGGGAACTGCTAACA
>PCYF01000028.1 GCA_002762915.1 Candidatus Woesearchaeota archaeon CG10_big_fil_rev_8_21_14_0_10_32_9 | reverse complement strand
GGGCAATTGACAAAGGAGTTTTCGCCCAAGAGTTTAATATTGACAAACACAAAATTCTTGAAGAGAATAAGTTTGAGATACAAGGAGACCTAGTAGAGATTACAGACAAATTCAACAAAGGAAAGAAAAACAGTCCATTCAGCAATTCAGGAGTCATGATTGACAGGAAAGTATATTCAGCAAAGATTACTGCCAATTATCATGGAAAGAGAACCACTCTTGGAGATATATTAATCCCTGAAAAAGATGTCTCAGAAGAATTCTTCATAAATGGAGATTATGAAAAATGGGAATATCTGAAAGGAGCAAAAAGCGAAGAGAGAACCAATAAGAAAGAAAACTTTACGTATAAATATGCTGAAGGCTCAATGGTTTTTCCTGATGCATTGGACAAGCCCTCTAGAACAATAGTTACAGGAGAAGGCGGAAGCAGTGCATCGAGATTCAAGCACGTTGTAAAATGCAAGAGTGGACGGCTGAGAAGACTGACACCACTCGAATTAGAAAGATTGAATATGTTTCCTGATAACCATACTGAAGGTGCCAGCAACATAAAGAGAGCATTCTTCATGGGTAATGCTTTAGTCATAGGAGTAATCGAAAAAATCGGAAAGGCATTGATTAAGAAAATTGATTCAACAGAATGAATCAATCTTTATGGTTAGCCACAACTTCTTTAATATAACCTTGATTGAACCAGAAACATTGCTTTGTCATCTTTCTTCCATCAGGGAGCTTAAGTACATCTCTACTATCTTGACCATGTGGTCTGACATGTGCTACAGGACTCTCTTTTGAACCCGGAAGATTATTGAAATTCTTACCGTCTTTTCTCGTTATCTTGACACCTTCACGTATTATCTTTTGCGTCTTCTTCCACACTTTCTCTGCCTCTTTTCTGTCTGACAAAGGCATAGTCCAGAAGAATGATTTTTCGAATGTCACAGATTCATCCTTGTTTATCTGAAAAACAACGAAGAAGAACTTATTCTCTATTTGATCTGAAAATTCACTTTCATCCCAACTTTGTTCAGCAACTTCTTTGAAATCAAACGCTTTGAAAGACATGCTCTCTTTAGGCATTCCAGATGATTTTAATCTTATTATCTTCATGGTGATATCTGCTTTTTCAAACTCATCAATCTTCTTAGCAGAAACACCCATCATCCTTCTTGCTAGCATCTCATAATAATTTTTTGCTTTATTATTCAATCTGATTTCTAATCTCTTTTCGACAGCTGAAACCTCAAGTCCTTTGAAAGGTGCCAACCGATCATCAACGATATCTTGAATACCTTTCTTCTTAAGTTCAGAAACATCTTTGACTAAGGATTCTGAATCTTTTAATTGTTTAAGAAGTGAATTCATATAATTTTGCTTAAAGCTAAATGCTCTCTTCTTAGCAGGGATATCTCCACCATGCGTATACTTTACAGGTGCCTCTTTCCATCCTTTTCGACAAGCTCCAAGATAGAACGTGTCTCCCTCAGATAACTCATGTGCTTTTCCTTCACGGATTTTATTGACAATAGCATTCCAGTCCTGACGAATAATCTCTCTATCAGTACCTTCAATCTTCAAGAGATGCACATATTTTATGAGAAAATCAAGAAAATCTTTTTCCTGCTCAAAAAGATATATGACTAAAAGAATAAGCTCATTCTTACTCAGAAAATGCGAGTGTTCCCATGTCTCATCAACAATGGAATTATAATCAATCATATTAAGGACAAGTCGTTCTTTAATAGAATAGCCACCATGTTTAAGCCGTTTCATAGGAGTACTCTTAAGCTCAAGATTGACTTTTTCAAAATCAGGTCTGCTCTTAGAATTATTATTTATACCAAAATAATATTTCTCAAGATACTGACCAAACTTACCCTTGACCCGAACCTTATTCGATTCTGAAGATTTAGCATCTGTCTCTTTTCTTAAAGTAGAATTGACAAGTTTCTTAGCATATTCTACAATAGATTTTACATCTGAATCATCATATCTTGTCGTTTGAACTCCCATAGAAGCATTATATCTAGTCCGCTATATAAAAATATCTGAAATTTGTATTACACTCTCCGAGATAGTGCTATTTTCTATGCCAGCCTTTGGTTTGTTAAGGTGATACAAATCGAAGCTACTTGTGATTTATGCGGAAAACCCCTTGAAATAGGCGAAGGAACGCTGTGCTCTTCTTGTATTGCCTTTATCGAGTGGAAGTACGGAAGCCTCGAGGCATACGCTAAAACCCACTCAAAAAAACCGGAGGTGGTACCAAAATGAAATTGTTTGCAGTGCTAGCATTGCTCCTGTTGTTTAGCCCTATGATCGTTGTGGCAGAATTTGGAGGAGATATTAGCGAAGAAGACCAAGAAACCTTTGACCAGATTTTGGAGCCAGTAATGAAGATTTATAACTTCGTCAAATATGCGGCTACAGTTCTTGCTGTGCTGTTCTTACTATTTGCTGGAGTGCTTTTCATTACAAGTGCTAATGATCAGGCAAAGAGGGAGCAAGCCAAATCAATGGCGATGTACATAGTCATTGGACTTGTCATAATTTGGGTTGCTCCATTAGTTGTGGGGTTCCTGACAGGATGAAACAACTAACAACTATTTTTTTATTTTTTTTAATCTTACCAAGCATAGCGACAGCTTTTGATTGCTCATATTTCCAAGATCAAACAGAATGTCTTGCATTAAACAATTACAATGAAAGCCTCATCGCAAATCTCATCTATACAAACACATCAACACCTAATCATCAATTCATAAACCAATATAACAACAACATCCAAGTAAACACGCCACCAGAAGGAACAATTCCCAAATCCTCTGGAAATCTAAAGAATGTTTGGTTCACATTTCTAACAGCATCACCCTCAATACTTTACGAAGAACAGCTACTTGTTCCATCAACATTCACGTTAAGATCAGAATATCATTTCGAATATACAATTCCAGATACATATCACAATAACAAAAAGAAAAGAGGCAGAACATGTCAGATAAAATACTATTACTATTCAAGCTCAAATAATCTAAAGATTTATGCAAATGGTCAATATTTATCAAATCAAAAAATAGCAACATTCGTTATCAGCAGACCAGTTACATTTAGAGGAGTCTACACTGCAAGCATAACGATAAGAGAAAAATACTACGAATGGGATTATGATCACGGTTGGGACTGCGACTACGACCACACAGAATACAACACAGACACACTTAGCGTAGAAGACACATTCAACGTAATAAATTATGAAGAACCAACAGAACCAGACTTTGAAATCAAACACATATACAATCAAAATTTCATAGGAGAAAAAAACAACACACAAAACAACATAGAAATACTCTTCGACAACTCATACTACAAAGAACTATTCCACACATACGATGCAATATTCACAAAGAACCCATATTACTTCCTGACATTAAGAGCGACAAATAGCACGTCAAAAGAATCGAGAAACTTATTCATAAATGAAAATACAATCACAGTAAAGAATGAAGGCACCTGCACAGTAAAATACAACAACTTCTTTGAAACAGAAGAAAAAGAGTGCACATACAATCTGCAAGAAATAAATACCACAGAATTTCAAACAGAATCATTTTCAAATAGTTGGAACTTGCTCTACATAATCGTAGTGTTCATATTTGTGCTATGGTTGTTCTACAAAGGAATAAAGCACACATGGGGAAAAGCCATAATTCCTATCCTTCTCTTACTACTCTTCATACCAAACGTAAGTGCAGAAGAATGCGGACTAACAAACCTAGCAACATGCATCCCCGAAAAAATATACGGATTCTTCATAGACATGCTCAACGCACCACTACAACCACTGCTCTCAAGCATCAGATCACTAATGGAAAATGCACCATCAATAGAGATATTCCAAGGAATATGGGCAATAATGGTGTACTGTATAAGTCTATTTTATGGACTATTATTCCTATACTCAGGACTACAGTTTCTCATATCAGGACATAACATTATCAAAAGAGAAATAGCAAAAGAATGGCTAAGAAACACAG
>PCYF01000052.1:787-4657 GCA_002762915.1 Candidatus Woesearchaeota archaeon CG10_big_fil_rev_8_21_14_0_10_32_9 | reverse complement strand
CATTTGCAGGATCCATTGCAATTATTTCTATGTAATCTTGTGTAACTCTGAATTTTGTTTCAGTAACTAGGTCAGAAATTATTGATATACTTTCTTTTAGGAATTTTGGCTCAGCTAAAGTTAATTTCATTTGTGTCCTCCTTCTGTTCATGAAAAGGAACTTCATTTATATAGTTTTCTTTGATTTCTTTATAAATCGAAAAGTGTCGGCTCTTGTGATGAAAAGGGATCTGTTTGATACATTAATTTTATGAGCATTTTTTCTTTTTCAGATATTTTGTTTTTGAGTTCTTCTGATAAAGAGAAGTATACAGATTTAAACTCTGTCAACGCCAGTGGAACTTCATTCAGATACGCATTGACTGTTTTGATTATCAGAGGAATTTTTGGTTTTCTTATATTTTGATATATTTCATATACTCTAGTTTCGTCCATGACTGACCCTATAAACCAATCTTTATGAGCAAGTCCTGTCAGTTTTCCAAAATTTAAATCTACCAAATGACCTTGATTTTTTAGAACTAAAAAAGATTTTGATTTTGCTACTATTTCTGCAGCAGATAATCTTTCTAAATGTTTTTTTAGTAGAGAACTTTTTACAGGAATAACTGCATTCACTCTAATTCTTTGAGGCGTTCCAACCATATAGTAAGGTGCACCATATTGTATTGAGAAAATCATGTTTGCTTGATTAAATTGCTGATCAGATAAAAAGACAATTTCGTCTTGTTTTTCTTTAAATCCATCTAGTCTTAAGCCTATTGTGGCCGGTTTTATTATAACTTTTTTTTCATATGTTTCTTGCATTTTTTCAGAAGGTGCACTCCAGAAATTGTAAATCTTTTCAAGAGAGTAGTCTTCTCCAAACATCAGATTTTTCTTTTCCATATACGTTTTGGCTTTATCTATTGGAATTTGGAGAAAGTATTCTATTTTCGAAATCAAATCTTCTTTAACTAAAACATTATTTTCTTTCTTGGCTAATTCATAAATGTGCTTAGCAACTATATTTGATTCTAGTATTTCTTTGAATGTATTAAAAAGTAAAGAAGGGTAAACTAAATCTCCTTGAATTTCTCCAGAAGTAATTTGAATTCCTGTAAAGAGCTGTTTTGTTATTTCTGGCAAATCTTTTCTCGCCTTAAGTCTTTCAATAAACCTCTGAAAATTTTGTTCATGTCTTTTTGCATATGTTCCTGTTGTTATTTCATAATTTCTATCTCCTGCTTCGTAATGTAACATTACTGGATCTGTATTGAAAACAGAATTTACAGGTTTATTTACGAGTATTGCTTCTAGAATAGCATTTCTTAAGAGAATGTTTGTTGCGGCAGTACTCTTTTCTCCATCTTCTAAAGTGTATTTACAAACTTCTATGAAATCGTTGAAATTTCCAGATTTTATTTTTTTGTTAATTTCTTCATAAGATAAGGATTTATTAAATCCTGCAATTGTTGCAAGCTTTGAATCTCCTAACAAAGATATTCTATTTTTTACATAAGGATATGTATCCAATATCTTTTGTTTCGGTCTCGACCACAAGTTGTCAGATTTTCTAATAGAATATTTTCCTTTTACTTCCCCAATTCTTCTAAGAGACTTTGCAAGCTCTTTCGCTTCGTTAAGCAGTGCAAATCTTTTTGTTTCTTTTTTATCAAAGTTTCTATATATTTGTATTAAGTCTTCATTAATACAATTTAATCTGTGCTCCAATTCTTTAGGATTATTAAACTTAGTCAGATGTTCAAAGTCATAGTTAATTATATTATGCCCAAGGACGCACCTATACTTTTTTGAGTCCTTGTCCAATCGTGCAATTAATTCTATTTCATCTTTTACAAAGATTATTTTTGCGTTTTGTTCCTTCAAGGATTCTCTTGTTCTTTTTTTCCAACCTTTTTTTCTCCAAGCCTCTTCAGTTATATACAAGTTGTTTTCTTTTTCTGAGTTTAAAACAGCCATATATACTCTTCCTGAAGGAATTTCAGAATTGTAATCAATAACTTCAAGATCTATTGAACAGGAATTTGATTTGTATGTTTCAAAGATCTCATTTATTCTCTGTTCAAGTAAGGTCTCAGAAACTGGATTTTGAGAGTAATTTATTTGATCATCTAAATCTTTTGTAGAATCAAACTCAGAGAATAACGGAAACTTATTTCTTAATTGGGTTGTAGGACTATTTAGATTGAAAGAATCTTGAAATCGTGGAATAGGTAATAGAATGGGTTTTCCCGATAAAGCAGTTTTTTTAAAAAGACCATAGTTACTTAAAAGAGTTTCAACAGCCATTTCATTAATTGACGAAGCTATTGCAACGTATTGTTTTCTTTTTCTTTTATCAAGAGATTCAACAATAGAAAATTTGTCTATGACTTCAGGAGTTGGAAATGTTTCAAGTTTTTTCAAAAAAACATCAAGTTCTTTTTTATCAGTAAATTTCTTTGATTCATATCTTTGTAATCTGAATTCTGACAAATCCAGAAATTTCAAGTTTTTATTCTCGGTGAAAACTTCAATAATATATTTTCCGTTTTTAGTTCTTACAGAAATATCTTGTTCTGCTATTTTATTTCTTAATCTTGTTTTATGATGTTCGTATGCACGTTGTACATCTTCTTCTGTTTCGAAATAAACAGATCTAGCCACAGCATTGTTTTTAGTATTTGTTATAAATAAAGGATTTTTCTTTTTTCCGAATTTGTAAGATAGTTGTTTTCGAAGAAACCTGTCTTCCATCTTTGCACGAATTATGAAACTTTCTTTTGAACCTTGAGTTACATCCTCAGGAATGACTTTTTTTTCTATAAATGTTTGAAAACCGGCATATTTGTGTGCCTCGAAATTAATCTCTGGATAAGTTTGTTCTAAATCTAATATTGTTTCTGCAAGTGAGCCGTGCTTGGATGGTATGAATTCTCTTGAGGGAACTTCATGATTGCTTGTTTTTTGTATTTTTAGAAATTTCTTTTTCTTCGTATCCAGCACTTCAACTACTACTTTGTTTCCTGTACTTCCAGAAATTCTAACATCGTGGAAAAGCAATGTCATAAGGTTCGCTAATTATTAATACAATAAAAACTTAATTGTTTTTTCTACTAAGAAGTGGTTTAAATGTTTAAATTGATTAAATGTATATTTTTGAAAAGTTTTTAAGAATATGAATCTTTTCAGGAGCATAACCCATTTCTCCCGCTAATTCTTTCTGAGCTTCTAACATTTTTACATCTCCGTGAGTAGGAATTATATTTTCAGGAGTCAACAAATTAATCAATTCGCGATGGTCTTCTCTACAAGCGTGTCCAGAGACATGTAAATCTGAGAATATTCTTACTTTTTTTCTTTTTAGATCTTCTTCAAGTATTGCACGATTGTGATAATTTTCTTCAACAGGAATTATTTTGCATGAAAATAGAACTAAATCTTCTTGTTCAAAAGGAAACATTTTGCTTTTTGCCAGTCTTGACAATACTGCTTTCGGCTCTCCTTGATGACCTGTAACTATGAACATTTTATCTTTTGTGTCTTTTGTTTTATTGAAATATTTTTCAATAGTTGATCCGAATCTAACAAATTCTGCGTTATTGGAATAATCTGCAATTCCTGCAACTTTGGCCGCATCAAGATATTTTGCTAAAGATCGTCCTATAAAAACTGGTTTTCGCTTGAGTGTTTTTGAAAGATCCACAAGCGTATTAATTCTTGCTATATGACTAGAGAATGTTGTTACAATAATATTCTTTCCTTGAGAAGTAGTTCCTAGAAGTACATCTCTTAACATTTCTCGAGCTATACTTTCAGACGGAGTTTTTCTTGGATCAAGCGAATATAATGAATCGACGATTAGTGCTTTTACATTTTTTAGTTTTC
>PCYF01000052.1:0-725 GCA_002762915.1 Candidatus Woesearchaeota archaeon CG10_big_fil_rev_8_21_14_0_10_32_9 | reverse complement strand
CCACAACTCCTTCAGGTGTATGAATTGCAATCAGAACTGCTTGAGGTATGCTATGAGTTATATGTATAAATTCAACTTTTAGATTTTTTGACACTACAAATGTGCAGTTTTCTGGATGCATAATGAGTTGAGAATCAATATTCTTTCTTTTATCAGCCAGTAATGCTCGCAAAACTTCTATTGTGAATTTTGTTCCGTGTATTGGCATTTTTAATTTGCTTGTAAAGAAGGGAATTGCGCCAATGTGATCTAAGTGTGCATGACTTACACAGAGTGCTTTAACACACTTTAGTTCTTCATCTAAGGCATGTAAGTCTGGAACTGCTTGTTCGCGTATCAAAACTTCTTCCGAAAGGTTAAATTGCATATCTCCATCTTCTGTTAAACGAACATAATTTTCCATCATCAAACCAAAATCGAGCATTACTGCTTCCTCTTTCCATTTGACAATCGTACAATTTCTTCCTATTTCACTAAAGCCCCCGACGGGAATTATTTCTATCATTATATTTTTAGAATTATTGTTCTTTTTTATAAGTTTCGCCTAAAACATCTTTATATTCTTTGAACATGTCTTTGAATGTAAACCAAAATGTCGTTCCACTTCCAAGCATTGAGTTAAAGCCCATCTCCCCACCCAAAATTATTGCTAATTCTTTTGATTTCCTTAAGCCTATTCCTTCTGAGTGAACTCTATTCGGATTTCTTTTCAAAAGATACTCTTC
>PCYF01000040.1 GCA_002762915.1 Candidatus Woesearchaeota archaeon CG10_big_fil_rev_8_21_14_0_10_32_9 | reverse complement strand
GAAACTTGTTTCGGCTGATTCTATTTTAGGAGTTGGTTTTGGAAGATTACCGTATTTTGGATATCTGAAGATTTTTATTTCTGATATTTTTGGGAGCATATTGGGAAGATGAACACCTTAGTTATTTTTGCTCATCCTGGGACTCAGGGACATAATTCTTATGTATTAGAACTAGTTAAAAAAGATTTGATTTTTAGAAAGGAGTCTTTTGAAGTTTTGGATTTGTACAAAATGAATTTTGATCCTATTTTGAAAGATAATGAATTATACTCTTCAAAAAACAGACAAGTCGATGAATCTATCAAAAAGATTCAAGAGAAGATTTCTTCTTCAAGTAAATTAATTTTTATTTATCCTATTTGGTGGAATGGTGCTCCTGCAATATTGAAAGGTTTCTTTGATAGAGTTTTTTCCTCTAGATTTGCATTTAGATACGTAAAAGTTTTGAAAAGATTTAATGTTCCAAAAGGTCTTCTTAAAGGAAAAAAAGCTGCAATTTTCATAACTACTGGTTCGCCTAAATTTGTATCTTGGTTAATTCAAGGACTTGGCGGAGGAAATATTGTGAAGAAAGATATTTTAAAATTTAGTGGAATTAAAAGTAAGATTTTTCATTACGGTTCTGCACTTAAATTTTCTGACAAATCAAAACCTAAACTAGAAAAGCTTGTTAAGAACGGTTTAAATTGGTTGTATTAATTTAATTGTTCTTATTAAAAACGTTAGGATTTATTTTTTGGAGGTAATCTATAAGTAAAGATTTATCGTGTTTTAAAGAATCGTATGATTTCAGTCCCTCCTTAAAATATTCTTTATTTATTCCTTTGTAAATAGACAATGCAACAATATCATAAATATCTGCCGCAAGCCTTATTTCAGCCACTCTTGTTGAAATTTCTTCAGGAGAGAGATTATATGCATTTAATTGAAACTCTTTTTTATGTTGCGTAAGCATGCCCCCTATTTTACATAAATCAACATCGTTAATAGGCGTGATACCATAAGATTTTTGGAACATTTTTGATCTTAATAATTTATGTAAAATTATATCTTCACTTGATATTACATTTAAGTCAGTTCCAACATAATTTACTGACTCTACGTTTTCTAACTCTCGTTCAAGTGTTTTTTTAGTAGATTGAAAACTGCTTTCGCTCTTTCTTGGAAATTGCAAAACTAATAGTTCTTCATCATTTTCCAAATTTATATCAAAAGTATAATGTTGCTTCTTAAATTCTGAGAAGTAACCTTTTTCTGCTAATCTATTTAGACCAGGTGTTAGCACATCTTTGAACTCAACATTTGATAATCTTATTACACCATTTAGATCTAAATCTGAACTAACTCGGTGAATGTGTTCAGGTAAAAATAACTGTACACTCATTCCTCCTGAAAAGAAATATACTTTTTTATCAAGAGTTTCATTTAGTGCTATATATGAGTCTTTTACTATATCTGCATTAATTGTATGCAAAAATTTCTTATCCATAACCATGATTAACACTTGATATTTATAAATTTTTCGGTCTGTAACCACTGTAGAATGACAAAAATTTATCCTTGAACGTTATTTTCCTCTGAAAACTTCTTGTTTTTACCCAATCTTTTCAGGACATTTTCTTTGTATTTTTCATTAAAACCGTTGGTTTCAAAGTACTTTTCTGAGAGAATAGAGTACTCGCTACGTAATTCGTCAAAACTTGCCCCTTTTAGGCCTTTTAAACGTTCAAAAATCGCAGGGTCAGTCACCGCAGCTCTTCCAACCATAACGCCAGAAACACCTATTTTCTTCAACAAATTCACTTTTCTTATTGAATCAATATCTCCATTTGCAATTATTTTTTTCCCTGTAGCCACCATTTCCGGAAAAACCCTATAATCTGCAGAAGCCTCGTAGTGCTCTGCGCCGTGTCTTGCATGAACTATGAAGAAATCAGCATCAACATCGTTTATTAAATTTAAATAAGATTTCATTTTTTTCTCATATGCATTTAATCCTAGTCTTAATTTTACAGAAGCACCATAGCCATAACTCTGAATTAACTTAACAAAAGAATTAACTTTTGAAACTCTCTTTATCATAGCACAACCCATTCCAAGATTAATTAGTTGAGGACTTGGACATCCTAAATTCAAATTTATTCCTTTAAAATTTTTAGAGGGAGTATATTTGTCTAAAAATTTTTTTAAATCAAATTCATTTTGTACAGCGAATTGTATTTGCGTTGGAACATTGTTAATTATCGAAATTTTTCTTAGTGAGCTTTTGTTTTCATCAACAGCGCTTCTTAATCTAGTCATCTCAGTAAATGTTAAATCTGCACCGTGATTAAAGCATAATTCTCGCAAAGCGTTATCAGACGTGTCTTCAAGCGGTGCCAACATGTATCTAAAGGTCATAAAAATTAGAAAGACAACTTATATTTGAATTTACCTAAAAATAGATCATCAATACTAACACCCAATCAACAAATAAACTTAAAAATGAAGAGAATTTTCCAAACATATGACTTACGGAAATAATAACACATACACTCAAAGCAAACCAGTTTATTCAACCAATTCTAAATACACATCTAAGAAAAGTGAAGAGTTGCCAAGAGGAATTTGCAGAAGAACTTGCATCATGTATGGCGAGTGCAGTTGTAAATCCTAGAATTATTTTTTCTCCAAAACATATTTAGTTCTTGAAGCATTTAATTTCAAATCAAACTCATATCGAAAGGGCAGTTTATTACTCTCTGCTAATGCTCTAAATTCTCTTATTAATCTTCTTGAGTATTCGGCAGGAAATTCTTTCTTAAGAACATTTTCTGCCTGCAAAAATCTTACAGGAGATAAGCACAATTCATCCATTGTAATTTTTCCGAATCCTGAAGGAACATTAGGTAAATCTTCACAAATCAAAGTATAAATTCCTGGAGAATTAAGGTTATATATTCCTCCAATTATTGGAAAGACCATTCCGTCTCTTTCTTGTGTACACCAGCTCACAAAATTAGCAAGTCCTTCTTTTTTTGCATGTCCAACAGGATAATCTCCGATAAATATAACATATGCTCCCTCTGAAGATCTTCTTTCAAGCACAGACAAGTGATATTTTTCTGAAGAAGTACACGCCGTTGCATTATATCTATAATCTAATTTTATTTTATCTCCAAAATCTCTATTATCATCATGATTTGAAACTATACTAATAATTTCTCGCTGTATAATGTTAGGTTTTTTAAGATTCATTTCATTAAATTGCTCTGATAAAAATCCTGAAGCAAAATTGTTTAAGTATTTCTTAGCTCGTTTAGTCACATATTTTTTTAATAAAAAATCAAAAAAAGAATTCATTTTTTTGCAGCCATCTCAATTTGTGCCAATAATTGTCTTATTGTAAAATCATTGTTTTGGTTGTATGTAAATTTAGAATTTAATTTAACATCCAAATATTGTGAATTGAATGTAGCTTCGTATTTTCTTGGTTCTCCTCTATTAACTGTGGTTCCTTTTTCTACGAAAATATTTGATTTATCCAAAAAATCTATTCTTGTCTTGTACAGTTTATTTTCGCAAGAGTTCCATTTGTTTATATCAATGTGACTTCCTTTTGCTAATTGTTGATTTAGAGGATTAAATCTCATTTCTAGAATCTGATTGTAAGTATAACTTGCTCTGTTTTCAAGAGTTTGCAGAGTCTTAGTTCCAAATCTTTTTAGTTCGTGTTCTTTTTTTGCTCTGTCTTGTAAGTAATTTGAAATAGCCAATGCATCAAATTGATTTTGGGCCACGGCATCCCATGTTGCAACAATTTCTTTAACTGGAAGAAATCCATCATAAATATAATTTTCTAAATTTGTTGCTTTAAGAACATTATTGTCAAATTTTTTTACTAAAGAGTCTGAGGAAAGTTTTTCAAAAAAATTGTTATTGTATGTCGTCACAAGATATTCTGGGGTCAATACTTCTTTTTCATCTTCGCATGAAGATAATACTACAGCCCCAGCTAATGTTAATGCAGCCAGTCCAGTCAAGATTGTTTTTCTCATAATTAACAGCAATTCGTTAAAATTTATAAAGTTTACGAAAAGTTGCCACTATGCAGTCACAAATAGAATTTAATTAGCAAAAATTCATTATTTCGGAATAAATTGTTTTT
>PCYF01000062.1:575-4606 GCA_002762915.1 Candidatus Woesearchaeota archaeon CG10_big_fil_rev_8_21_14_0_10_32_9 | reverse complement strand
CGGAACTATTAATTCTGGAGGAATAATTGGCCCAGTTGCAGGAATAAAACAAAAAGTTCAAGCTGCAATGGAAGAAGGATACACCAAAGCTTTAGTTCCTTCTAGAAGCATATTAGAAGATGATGCAACAAATCTTACCAACATAACATATGCAGATTCATTAAAGATAGAAGGAATAGAAATAATCACCACATCCACATTAGAAGACGCATATTATCAATTCACAGGGAAGAAATCAAAAGATTATTCATATACTATAACCATCCCTGAAAGTTATCAAAATATAATGGGCAAAATTGCTAATGGTTTGTGTACCCGATATGACGAAATACTCACAACAATTCCTAAAAAGATACTAGATGAAAATAATGAATCATACAATAGTACAATAAAATCAATTAACGAATCGAAAATAGCTCTAATCGCTGAGGATTACTATAGCGCTGCAAGTTATTGTTTTTCAGCAGACACCACAATAAGAACAATACAATTCAAAGGATTGACAAATAAATCTTTGCTGAAAATTGCTGAGGCAACAAATAAAAGTGCAACAGAATTATTACAACAAATAAATGCAAGACAATTAAAAACAATGTCTGATTTAGAAACATCTATAATTCTAAAAGAAAGATTATTAGAAACTCTAGATCTTCTTGATGGAAATGAAACAAAAGTTCTAGATCAACTTGGTTATACTGTAGAGAGATACAATAGCGCTCTTGCGTGGTCAGGATTTTTTGAGTATCCTGGCAAAGAAGTTGAAATTAACTCGCAATATTTAGCTAGTGCTTGTTTAAGTAAAATAACCGAAGCAGAAGAGAGACTTAATTATGTTGATTTATTGTTTGGAGCAACCGATACAAAGAAACAAGAACTAACAGATGCTAAAAAAAGTTATGAAGAAGAAGATTACACTTATTGTTTATTCAAAGCAGCAAAAGTATCAGCAGATGCAAACTCAATACTACTTACCCTTGCTATAACAAAAGAAAAAGTACCTGAACTAATAAAAGATTTACAAACACAGGCAAGAATTCAAATTAATAAACAAGAAAAAAACTTTCCAATATTAGGATATAGTTACTATAATTATGCTAATTCTCTAAAAGAAAGCAGACCTGATCTGGCAATAGTATTCTCAGAATATTCTGCAGAGTTTAGCAATCTGGATATGTACTTCCCTAAAAAGAAAACTTTTAGCATAGATTTCAGACCCGACATATTGTTAAGCGTTTTTTTAGGATTTGTACTTGGAGCATTTTTGACTTCTAGAATATATAAGAAACATCAAAATAAAACCTCAAAGAAGAGAAAATAAAGAGATTATAAACCCAGAGAGACTCAAGAACTTAGAGTTTCGGAGCCTCCCCGGGAAAAAGAGGTGAGCACCAATCTTATCGATTGGATGTACCTACTCTGGGAGAGTGATAAATATATATAAAGTTTTTCATTTTGTAACCATCCTAAAATAGATACAAAAATTCATTAAGAGTGAAATTGGTAGAAGAATATGACTTGCTCCAAATGCCGATCAGTAGAGCTGAAAAACGTAGAATATGCTGGATTAAAGTACTGCAAAAGGCACTTTATTGAACTAATTACAAAAAGAATACGAAAAGACTTACGTGCAAGAGAAGAAATAACTCTTGACAAGACATATTATCTGCTAAAAGAGAATACACCCGAATTCATCTTAACTAAATATTTTCTAGAAAGAATTTTTGGAAAATATCTTAAACTAACAGAAGTAAACACAATCAAAACAAAAAATATGATCATAGCAACAAATCTAGATATGGAAACTAAACAATTTCTTGAATCTTACTTCACAAATACAAAATATGTTGAAAAACACATAAGACCTCTTAGAACTGTGACAAAAGAAGAAATAGAAAAACTGTGCGAAATATTAAACATTAAAGGAAAACCAAAAAAAGGATTAGAATTTCTAGAAAAAATCGATAATAAATATCCGGGTTCAAAATTTTCCGTTCTTAGAAGTATAAACCATTTGAAAAAATAAAAAGAAAAAAATAAAACATACAACTCAAAGTAAGAGATTTATTTTCTCTTCTTAGTAGCTTTCTTAGCTGCTTTTTTGGTTGTTTTCTTAGCTGTTTTTTTTACAACTTTTTTCTTTGTAGCTTTTTTCTTTGCTGCCATGATATAAAACACCTCAGTATTTTCTTTGATCTATTCATTTAAATAGTTTTTGTTTTTTCGAAAAAAAATCATTAAAATTTATTAACAAAAATAAAAATCAAACATAAAATGCAACAAAAGCAGCAAATACTTTTTGCAATCATATTTATTGTGTTTGCAATAGTTATATATGAATACAACACACAATCTTATTCAAGCACGATCGTCGAAGAAACTGGCGACATCATTGTAGCGTTTTGTGATATAAACAATTGTTCAAACGATCTCAGCAAACTAATAAGTTCATCGAACGAAGCAAAATGTGCGTTCTATAATCAGAAAGATGAAACACTCAAAAATAATTTCGAAAAAATAAATTCAACAACACTCATTTACGCGAAGAATTACGAAGATTTCGGAAAACCAATAGAAACAAAAGGATTAATGCATCACAAGTTTTGTGTTTTTGACGACGAGATAATCACAACTGGAAGTTATAATCCGGGAGAATCAAGCAAAAGAGATAATCAAATCATCATAACATCAAAAGCTCTATCAGAAAACTACAAACAAGAAATTTTTTTTCTAGAAACAAGCAAAGAAACAAAAACCCCCCATACCAAAATAATGTTTAATAATCGTACAATTAAGAATTATTTTTGTCCCAGAGATTCTTGCAAAGAAAAAATATTATATGAACTAGAAAATGCAGAAGAGTCCATAATTTTTATGACATTCACCTTCACAGATAAAGATATTGCTTCCGAAATCCTCGAGAGAAATTCAACCGGCGTAAATGTAAAAGGAATAATAGAAGATTTTCAGAATAAAAAAGAATGGGTTTATCCGATGTTTGAAAATAATTCAGTTATTTTAGCAACAACCATAACGCAACACAACAAAGTATTCATCATTGACAATAAAACCTTGATAACTGGAAGCTTTAACCCCACAAATGCTGCGAACACAATAAATAACGAAAACATAATAATACTAGAAGAACCTGAAATTGTTGCAAAATATCTTGATTACTTCGATTATGTGTACTCACTTGAAACTCTTGCTAAGACTATCTGACCAGAAAGAAGGCAATTCATTTTCAATAAATCCCAAAAACGAATCAGAATAAATAAGTGCAAGCCCTTTAACATCTTTGTATTTTTCAAAACCATCCTCATGTTCTTCGTATATTTTAGAAATAATCTTCCTTTCAAAATCTCTTTGCAACAAAGAAGATCTTTTAAGAACCAAAAAATCCGCTTGTCTCAAAGTATTAATCTCTAAATTTGAAGAATTCTGAGAAATAAAAAATATCGTAAGATTTTTGTGTCTTGCAATAAACAACAATTCAGATAATAATTTATTTCCGGTCGACATAGAATCTCTAGATGAAAATAAAATACCACCTTCATCTATAATAACATATGAATCGTTCTCCAAAGCAGAAATATCATCTACAGATTTAATCCAACGAGGTAATTCTCGACTAGAAAAGCCCATAGCAAAAAACTTTTTTTTATTATTCTTTAAATTTTCAGCAAAACTCATGGCAATAGCACTCTTACCAGAACCTCTAGCCCCAATAATAATTCCGATAAGAGAGTCTGCGTTCGATAATTTATTCCAAAAAGATCTATATTGACCTCTTAAAGAGTCCACAACTCTAATTTGAGAAACTTTTTTTGGAACATCTGCAACTTTATGTCTCTTTGGAGCTTCGGAAGGTTTTGTTTTTATTTTCTCGTTCTTGTTGAAATAATCATAAATAGGGCTATATATAATGTATATTAATTTTACAGGAGAATATATAACTCGCCAAATCCATTTAAAGACCGATGAAATCTTGAATCTTTCTTTTTCCTTTTTTTGAGTCATACACAAACATAGAA
>PCYF01000062.1:0-501 GCA_002762915.1 Candidatus Woesearchaeota archaeon CG10_big_fil_rev_8_21_14_0_10_32_9 | reverse complement strand
GCTTTCTTGACGAGTGGTGATATTATGAATATACTTAACGTAACATTTACGGCTATAAGCGCAAACAGAAATTCAGTACCAAAAGGAAAACTGTCTATAAATAATAATATAAAAATAGATTCTGTAGAAGAATCAAATATAGGCCTAGACAAAACAAAAACTGCACTTAAAATTGCATTTACTTACAAAACTGAATATTCTTCAGATTTCGCAAAGATAGAAATAAAGGGAGAAACACTGGCATTAGAAGAAGTAAAAGTTGCAAAAGGAATTCTTGACAAATGGAAAAAAGACAAAGTTCTTGATAAAGAACCCGCAAGACTTTTAATAAACAACATAATGATGAAATGTTCTTTGGAATCAATCATCTTGGCAAAAGAACTTGGACTACCATCTCCAATACCTCTTCCAATGATGAGACAAGACACTCCAACAAAGGAAGCGAAAAAATAAACAAAAACTCTTTTTTTATTCAATTCTTATTCTATTCGATTTTTTATT
>PCYF01000042.1:6448-7980 GCA_002762915.1 Candidatus Woesearchaeota archaeon CG10_big_fil_rev_8_21_14_0_10_32_9 | reverse complement strand
AAGTGATTCTCTATGAGGATGTCCTTGTAATCTGGACTCAAACTTTCGCAAAGTAAATAACTCCTGTTCTTTGAAAAATCCTCTTGCAGCCAGAGTTGCATAAAGTACTGGACAAATGTGTCCATTAGATAAAATAAGATAATCTCGATCAGGATCTTTTGGTTTTTTTGGGTTTACATTCAAGAAACTAAAGTAAAGTGCAGTAAATACATCAGTCATGCCCAGAGATCCAGCTGTATGTCCTGATTTTGCCTCATGAATCATCTTAACTATGTTTTGCCTTATCTTTTTAGCTTGCAAATTAAGAAGACTCACCACCTCTTTTTTATCCATTGAGTTTTTTAGAGAATTGTAATATTTAAGGCTTATTGTTTTTTACGCGTTTTGTAGAATTTTTATTGCTTTTTTAGGATCTTCGCTTTTCATGACGAATGATCCCGTCGTAAGAATGTTTGCTCCACTTTTTACAAGTTTCTTTGCAGTTGTTTCATTTACTCCGCCATCTATTTGTATTTTTAGTGAGGGTTTTATTTTTTTTAAGTTGGTTATTCTTTTGTATGTTTGTGATAGAAGGGTTTGTCCCTCTTTTCCAGGCTTTATTCCCATTATTTGAATTGTCTTTATTTTTTTAAGAAAAGGAATTATTTTTTCAATTTTTGTTTCGGGGTTTATTGCAAGAACAGGGTCCATATTCATATATTGTAATATGTTAATTGTTTCTTCTACTTTTTCATCAGATTTTAACGCTTCGTAGTGAAACACTATTTTTTTGAATCCTTTTTTCTTAAGAGTTACAAATAATTTTACAGGATCTTTAACCATTAAATGTGCTTCAAAAGAATTTTTATATTTTCTAAAATCAGGCAAGTCTTTTGGTTGAAAAGATTTTGTTTTTACAAATTTTCCATCCATTATGTCAACTTGAATCTTTTTTGAAATTGTTACGAGTTTTTCAAATCGTTGTTCAAATTCTTTTTTACTAGTACTAAATATTGTAGGAATTATTTCCACAGTCATTTATTTAATTCACCCTCTATTTTTATATAGGAATTAATGCTTTAAATAAGTTTTTATAATTAGAAGAGAAGTTGAGGCATTTTTGGAAAACATTTTTAAATGGATTTATTGTTCTTCACATCTTAGGGGACCTTAGCTCAGACTGGGAGAGCGCCACGCTGAAGACGTGGAAGTCCTGGGTTCAAATCCCGGAGGTCCCATACTTTTTCTTTGGTTGAGACACAGTTTTTCTAAAAAGCTACGTGAGAATCCCCTAGTAACAATTTCCAGTCTTAGAAATAATCATTCTTGAGTTTCTACGTTAAATAGTTCTAAATACTTGTCAAGTTTTACTGAAGTTTTTCCAAACTCTGTTAAGGCTTGTTCTGGAATTAATGCTGCTCTGAATTGTCCAAGTGCTTTTGCAGCAAGATCATATCTTGTCCTAGCAATTTGACTTTTGTGACAAGCTATTGCTTCCAACTTTTGATTCATTTCATAAGAACTTAAAGAAACAATGATGTTGAATTCTTTAT
>PCYF01000042.1:2345-6408 GCA_002762915.1 Candidatus Woesearchaeota archaeon CG10_big_fil_rev_8_21_14_0_10_32_9 | reverse complement strand
AGTTTCATATCCCCACAGTTCTGGTTTAAAATTTAAATTCTTTATTGCTTCAAGAGTTATATTTCTTGAGGTAATATGTGTCGGATGCGCATCTCTTTCATAAGGGAGCATAATTATGTCTGGTTTAAGTTCGTTTAATAGTAAAGTTATTTTTTCTATATCTTCTTTTATTTTCGGTTCATTATCATAAAATGCTAATCTGCAGAAGTGTGGAGTGGTTTCTAGTAGTTCACATTCTTGTTTTACTTCTTGTTCTCTTATTTTTATTCGCTCTTCTTTGGTTGTTCCAGGAATATCTGCTCTGTGGCCTGTTGTCATAACTAACGTATCAATTTTATTTGCTGAAGATAATTTAAGAATTGTTCCGCCAGCATTTATACAAGAATCATCTGGGTGGGGAGAAATTATTATTATTCTTTTATTTTCTGGCATATGTTCTTGAGTTAATATTTTGTAACCGTTTATTGTTGGAGGTATCTCTTTTCTTGTCAGTAGTTTTGCTGCAAGTTCGTCAATTATAACTATTGTGTTTTTGTGTTTTCTTAGAATTGATGCGGGGCATGAAGAAGAAACATCTTCTTCCAAAAGCTTTTTTATTGTGGGTGCTTTTCCTTCGCCTGTTGCCAATAATATTATTTTTTTTGATTCAAATATTGTGTTCAATCCCATTGTGAGTGCAAATTTTGGTACATCTTCAGGATTTTCAAAGAATCTAGCATTATCTTTTCTAGTTTTTTCAGTTAGAGTTATTTTTCTCGTTTTACTTAAAAAAGAAGAACCAGGTTCGTTGAATGCTATGTGTCCATTGCTTCCAATTCCGAGTATTTGAATACTAGGACGATTTATTCTTAATTTTTCTTCATATTTTTCGCACTCTTTTTCAGGATCTTTAGCCAACCCGTTTAGCATATTTATATTTTCTTTCTGTATGTTTATGTGATCAAAAAGATTTTTGTGCATAAAAAGATAGTAACTCTGAGAATCTTCTTTAGTTATAGGATAGTATTCATCAAGATTGAAACTTGTTATTTTGGAGAAGTCAACTTTTTTCTCTTGATATGCTTTTATTAAATTTTTATAAATTCCTAGAGGTGTTGATCCTGTTGCAAAACCTATAGTTTCGGCAGGATTAAGATTTAGTTCATTTATTATTATGTTCGCGGCTTCTCTGGATGCCTCTTCATAATTTCTTTTAATTATTACTTTCATTGTGTGGTCAGTGTGGTGGGTGTTTATTCAATCTTGCTTTTTTGTGGTTGTATTTTTTATGTGTGTATTAATGTGTTGTATTGCTTCTTCGGTTGTGTCAAATATATTATTTTCGGCAATTAATTCTAAAAATTCTTTATTGGAAAAAAGAGTTTTTTTAGTTTCTTGACTTAGAGTAGTTAAGTATACTTTACTTTCGTGTTTGTTTCTGTCTTTTATGAAGGTTATTAATCTTTCTATCGCGCTTGTATCTATAAAAGGAACGTGTTTCATTCTCAAAATTATATACTTTTTCTTTATATGAATATGTTCCTCTAGTTTATTATCAAAAATGTTAAGTGCGCCGAAAAAGAATGGGCCGTTCATGGTGTAAATGCTTACAATTTCTTTAAGTTTGGCTTCTCCTTTGTACAATTTCTCAAGCTCTTGTTTTGGATCATGTTCTTCCAAATTATGTATTTCTGTAAGTCCTGACAATCTTATGAATAGAAGAAATACTGCAAGCATCATTCCAACCTGCACTGCGAACACAAGGTCGGTTAGAATTGTGAGCGCAAAGGTTATGAAAAGAACAACAGTTTCTTGTTTGCTTATTCTCATTATTGTTTTGAATTCTTTTATGTTAATCATTTTGAATGAAACAAACATGAGTATTCCTGCTAAGAATGCTTTTGGTATTTGTTGTGCAACTCCTCCTAAAAATAGCATAATTATTAGTAAGAACAATGAGTGAATAATTCCTGCAATTTTTGTTTTTGCACCTTCTCTTATGTTTACCGCGCTTCTTGCTATTGCTGCGGTGGCAGGTATTCCTCCAAAAAATGGAAGAATGGTGTTTGTTATTCCTTGTCCTATCAACTCTTTGTTGCTTTTATGTTTTGTATTGGTCATTCCATCACAAACCACTGCGCACAGTAATGATTCTATTGCTCCCAAGAGCGCAATTGTAAACGCTGCAGGCAAAACATTTTTTACTAAATCAAAACTTATTACAATTAAATTAAATGAGGGTAAAGCTGCAGGTATATCTCCAACTTTCGGAAGATTTAGTTGGAAATAAATTGTTAAAAGTGTTGCGAGTAGCAATGCAATTATTGAAGGAGGTATAATCTTTGAATATTTATTTTTACTAAGGTGTTTTGGTAAGAATATTAGAATAAGGAGAGTTATTAGAGATATTGCGAGTGCGTAAATATTTGTGCTGTTAAAGTTTTTTATAATTTCTATAAGTGTTTCCCAGATGTGCTCTTGTGCTGGAATTATAAGTCCTAAAAAATTTGGTATTTGACCTATAAATATTATTGCGCCTATTCCTGCTGTAAATCCAGAAACTATTGGTAAGGGTATAAATTTAACTAGCTTACCTAATTTTATTAATCCTAGAGTTATTTGTATAATTCCTGCTAAGACTCCTGCAAGCATAAGTCCTTCTAACCCATACTTGTTTACGGTTGACAATACTATGACCGTCATTGCACCTGTAGGGCCGGTAATTGAGAATTTCGAACCACCTAAACTGGATCCTAAAATTCCTGCAATTATTGCAGTATACACTCCTAGAACTGGATTAACTCCTGATGCAATTGCGAAGGCTATTGCTAAAGGCAAAGCAACTACTCCTGTTATTAAGCCAGCCTTTAAATCATATACGAAGTTCTGTTTAAAATAATTTGAAATCTTATTTTTGACCATAGAGAGCTCCGCAGTCCTAGGTCGCAATATATAAATCTTTCTGGATGAGTTTGTATTCTTGGTGATTAGTCAAACATTTGTTTTATCGCCATTGTGGCGTATGCTCCTTTTTCAAGGAAGAATTCTACTTTTATTTTGAACATTCCTTCGTTCAATTCATCTTGTTCTTGTTTTTCAATAGTTAAGTTTTGTATTTCGGCGTATATATTTCTTTTATTTCCTTCAAAACTTAATTCAGGAATTTCTCTTATTATGAAATCTCTAAAGGTTATGTTTTCGTCATTCATTATCTTTGTTATTATACTTTTTAGTTTTCCTTCTTGAAGTTCGGTGGAAAAGCCGACGATAGGTATTTCTTCATTAATAGTATCTTCTTTGAACTTTAGATGTTCTTGTATTGTTTCGTTCCAAATTTTGCTTTGATAGGCATGAACATAAATCATTAGAATCTTTCGTGGAATCTTTTTTAGTGCATTCACATAATCATTTTTGCTCTTTGCCAGATGTTTATCTATGATTTCTCTGTAACTTCCGTCGCCTAATGTAATTAAATCACAAGCTTCTTTGAATTTTTTATTTAGAATTGCTTTTCCTATTTCCACATTATTTTTAGAAAATCTTTGTTTATCAAAATAATTTATACTAACCTTGTTTTTTTTAGGCATTTCTGTTTTTTGTAAGTTTCTTATTGTTATATTAAACTTGTTTCCTTTTAGTGAACCTAATGTTATTGGTTCCTTCAAATAACCAACAAATTCCAAAGTAATATCCTTAAGTAAAGTTTCTCCAAGATTATTCTGAGCATTTTCTATTGATATGTATTGCTTTGTTATTGCGTTTCTATCTTTTATTCCTGCGTAACCTATTTTTTTTCTTTCTATTCTGAATTTAGTTGCGATTGTTTGAATTGCATCTTCTGTTGCGTAACTTCTTTTTGTAAGAAAAAATACAGAGTATCTGCCACTTTTTTCAAAATTAAGGTTTGTAATTTCTTCTACGAGAAAATCTTCAGGTATTTGCTTTAAGAGATACATACAATCAGGGTTATTCTTTTATTTTTATAGTTATTTAAACACCACCGATAATATTTTAAACGAAGTTGCTTTTTCCTAGTTTGTTGAACCTGTAGCGTAGCCTGGATAGCGCGACAGCCTCCTAAGCA
>PCYF01000042.1:0-2335 GCA_002762915.1 Candidatus Woesearchaeota archaeon CG10_big_fil_rev_8_21_14_0_10_32_9 | reverse complement strand
TGTTAGGTGGTATTGCTGCGCTTTGGTATATTTTTTCTATAATTTCTATTAACGATGTTGTTGATGCCTTCAAAGGTGCTACGTTTGAACTTATTTTATATTACATCTTAATTCAGTTAGGTTTAATGATTGTTATGACTGTACGTTGGAGAATAATACTTCGGTCTCAGGGAATGAAAGATGTAGGCATATTTAGATTGACTAAATACTTGCTTGTGGGTCAAGCTATAAGTTTTATTACGCCTGCTGCGAAATTAGGAGGAGAACCTGTGAGAGCTGCACTTTTATCGTCCAAAGAAGGAATTCCTTTTGATAAATCATTATCCAGCGTTGTAATTGACAAAACTTTAGAGATTAGTACTTCTTTTGCTTTTTTTATTATTGGAAGTATTATTATATTGTTCTCTTTCGTTATTTCTCCAAATTTTACGTATATTATTGTTGGTCTTTCTATTATATTTTTGTTCTTTTTGATTCTATTTAATTATAGGGTTATGCGAGGGAAACATTTCTTTCTTGCATTTTTTCAATTAATAAAATTATCAAAAATTAAATCTTTAAGAACGTTTATGAAGAAAGTCAAAGAATTTGAGTTGCTAATTATTAAATTTTATCATGAAGATAGAAAGTATTTTTTTTATACTATTATGATTTCTTTGGTTGGTTGGATTTTGATGTTCTTTGAGTATAGTGTTGCTGCAAAAATGGTGGGACACAATCTAAGTATTCTTCAGATATTTTTAGTGTTTACTTTTGTTGGAGCGGCATATCTTGTTCCTGTGCCTATGGCACTTGGTGCGTTAGAAGCGGGTCAAGTTTCTGTGTTTAGTATTATAAACATAAGTGCTGCTGCAGGTTTAGCGCTCAGTTTAATAATCAGAGTAAAAGATATGCTTATTACTGCAATTGGTTTAATTTTGCTCGTTATCTTCGGTTTGAATTTTAAAGATGCAGTTAATGATGCTGTTTATTTAGATAAACATGATGAGAAATTGAAAAAAGATGAAGAATGATTTTAGAGTTTTGCTTGAAGGACTAAGAATTAGTAGTAGAGCGTTTAGAATGCATATCTTTGGTTTAAAAAAATATCCTGGGTCTGCGGATCAAATAGCCATAAAAATAATAAATGAATGTTATGATTGTAACAAGAAATATTTTAGAACTAGTGCTGGTCATTTTTGTCAGTTTTATGCAAGAGATTTCGGTATGTGTTGCGAATCGCTAATTAATTTAGGATTTAAGAAAGAAGTAAAGAATACTTTGATTTATGCGATGGAGATTTACTTGAAAGAAGGAAAAATAACTACACATATAAGCCCATCAGATGGACCTGTTGATTTTCCTTTCAATACTCCTGAGTCGGCCGCATACATGCTTAGAAGTTTAATTACGTTGAATGACAAAAAGTTACTAAATAAGTACAAATCATTTTTCGACGAGTTGTCAGAACACTTTTTTGAAGATTATGTTGATAAAGATAGCGGTCTACTTAGAAAAGATATCAAGTTTTCATCAATGAAAGACCATTCTTTAAGAGTTAGCGATTGTTACAATAATTGTCTGTTAGGAATGTTTTCAGAAGATTTGAAAAAAATAGGAGTTAAATCTAGTTTGCACAAATTTGATTATTCTGCTATTATTAATAAATATTTTTGGACTGGCAGTTATTTTCTTGAGGATTTATCTGGAAAAAATATTATTTCTGGCGACGCGAACACGTTTCCATTTTGGACAGGATTGTTCAAAGATAAAAAGATGTTTATGAGTTCTTTAGCGGCAATTAAATCAAAAAAGCTTGATACTCCTTTTCCATTAAAGTATACTTCAAAAGAAGACGTTCCAAAAGATTTGCATGTTGCAAATTTGTTCGTTCCAGGTTATGAAGCAGATACTATTTGGATTCATTTGGGACTTTGTTTTATGTCTGTTGTAAAAAAGTATGATTCTAAATCTTTCAGAAAATATCTTGAAAGTTATGAGAAGAATATTAAAAAACACAAGAACTTTTTAGAAGTTTATTTTGCTGACGGATCTGTTTTTAAAAAACCGCTGTATTATTGTGATGATTCTATGTTGTGGGTTTCTATTTTTTTAGACTTAAAGAATAACTGAGATTTTAATTCTCTATTTCTCTTTTATTTTTTGGTTTGCCTAAGAGATGGTTTTTTATTATTGTTCTTAAATTTAAGAAGTCTGCACGTACTGTGTTTGATTTTCCTATTACTGTGTTTTGTTTTTTTCTTATTGCTTCAAGAAAAGATTCTGGGGTTGTTGCTTTGCTTATTGTTACAGTATTCCCGAGCGTAGACAAAACATGAGAATCACTTCCTGCGGT